>DASVAA010000074.1:0-22432 GCA_036376595.1 Ktedonobacterales bacterium
AGGCGGGACGTGTCTCGCCCGGCGAACGGCCACGGGAAACATGCCCATTGAGTCGCCTCCCCCGCACACCGGCGTGCGCCTCGCGCGGGCGATCCGCTCGCCTCTGTTGTCTCAATGCTATCGCATCCAGAGGAGCGCGGGTGATGTAGCCAGCTACAGGTTCCTGGGTGGCCGGCCGCGAGCAGCCGACGATCACTCGGTGGGCGCCGATGTATCCGGCACGAGGCGCGGGATTTCGGGCGCCTGGCCGCGCTTGTAGACCATCACCGTGCGCTTGAAGCTGATCACCACCTCGCCGCGCTGATTGTAGCCCGTCGTGTGCACCGTCACGATGCCCACGTTGGACCGCGAGCGCGACTCGCGCGTCTCCAATACTTCCGATTGGCTGTAGATTGTGTCGCCCTCGAAGACCGGGTTGGGCAGCCGCACCTCGTCCCAGCCGAGGTTAGCGAAGACGTTCTGCGAGACGTCACTCACGCTCTGGCCGGTCACCAGCGCCAGCGTGAAGGTCGAATCCACCAGCGGCTTGCCGAAGGCGGTCTGGCTGGCGTAGTGGGCATCGAAATGGATCGGCGCGGTGTTCTGGGTCAGCAGCGTGAACCAGGCGTTATCCGTGGGCAGCACGGTGCGCCCCAGCGGATGCTGGTACACGTCGCCCACCGTGAAGTCTTCGTAGAAGCGGCCGCACCAGCCCGGTTGTACAGTCATCTTGCGCTGCTCTCCCGCCGTCGCTAGATGCGCTCCAATTGCTCGACGGTGCGCTCGTTGCGCACCTCGCCGGTGTTGACCACCGTCTTCGGCTCGATCAGCACGGCATGCACATCTTCCTCGGCGGCCGGGCAATGCTCGACGCCCTTGGGGACGACGGCCAGCTCGCCCTCGTGCAGCACAATCTCGCCGTCACGCAGCAGGATGCGCAGCGTGCCCTTGACCACCAGGAACAGCTCGTCGTCGTGCTCGTGCTGGTGCCAGACAAATTCGCCCTTGAGCTTGACCACCTTGATGTACGAGTCGTTCTGCTCGGCGACGATCTTGGGACTCCAATACTCGTCGAACAGGGTGAGCTTCTGCGCGAGATTGACCACGTCCATCTTCTGCCCCTATCGCATTTGCCGCTCAGAAGCGTAGTCCCGCACAGTTTGCATCTGGTCCGCGGTAAGATCGTACTCGGCCATCACCGCCGCCTCGGTGTCGCCCGCGGCAAGATGCCCCAGGATCACCTCAACGGGGACGCGTGTGCCGGCAATCACCGGTACGCCGTCCATGATCTGCGGATTTACCTCGACACCGGGAAAGATTTCTCCAGCTCGTTGCTTTGCCATCGGCCTCGCTCCTCACTCAAGTAGTGCAAGGTTCGCTTTATCATCGCACAATCGTGTGTCGACAGTGATACGCCGATTACATGCGAAACACACCGTAGCGCGGCGCGCCCGCACTCGCCCAGTCGCGGTTGTAGCACATCGAGAGGCCCACGCTGAGCGCCATGCGCGTGTCACGCGGATCGAGGATGCCGTCGTCCCACAGCCGCGCGGTGGCGTAGTAGGCCGAGGATTCCTGGTCAATCTTGGCCTTCGCCATTGCCCGCAGCACCTCGATGCGCTCGTGGTCCGGCTCCGCACCCCGTGCGCGGGCCGCTTCCTCCTGGATCAGCGCCAGCACCCCAGCGGCCTGCTCGGCGCCCATCACCGCGATGCGGCTGTTAGGCCACGTCAACAGCAGCGTGGGATCGAACGTCCTGCCGCACATGCCGTAGTTACCGGCGCCAAAACTCCCGCCGACGATCACGGTAAACTGCGGCACGTTGGCGTTGGCGACGGCGTTGATCATCAGCGCGCCGTGCTTGATGATGCCCTGCTCTTCGTAGCGCCGCCCGACCATGAAGCCAGTAATGTTTTGCAGGTAGATCAGCGGCGTGCGCGACTGGTTGCAGAGCTGGATGAACTGCGCCGCCTTCTGTGCCGACTCGGAGAAGAGCACGCCGTTGTTGCCGAGGATGCCCACCGGATAGCCGCTCAGGTATGCCCAGCCGCAGACCAGCGTGGGACCGTACTCGCGCTTGAACTCATCGAAGCGCGAGCCGTCCACCAGACGCGCGATCACCTCGCGGATCTCGAACGGCCGGCGTGGGTCGGCGGGGACGATGCCCAGCAGCTCGTCGGGGTCGTAGGCCGGCTCTGCGGGTGGGGCAAGCCGCGCATGGACTTCTTTGCGCCGGTTGAGCCGCGCCACGATGTCGCGCCCGATGCGGATCGCGTCGCGGTCGTCCTCGGCGAGGAAGTCCGCCAGCCCTGATGTGCGCGCGTGCAGCTCGGCGCCGCCCAGGCTCTCGTCATCCACCTCTTCGCCGGTCGCCATCTTCACCAGCGGCGGACCGGCCAGAAAGACCTTCGCCTGGCGCCGGACCATTACCGTGTAGTCCGAGAGGCCCGGCACGTAGGCTCCACCGGCGGTGGAATTGCCGAAGACCAGCGCGATCTGTGGGATGCCCGCCGCCGACATGCGCGCCTGGTTGGCGAAGGTGCGCCCGCCCAGGTCGGCGAACAGCTCAGCTTGGTAGAGCAGGTTCGCGCCCGCCGACTCGACCAGGTAGATACACGGCAGGTGGTTGGTGGCGGCGATCTCCTGCGCCCGCAGCGCCTTCTTGACCGAGATGGGGTAACTCGCCCCGCCCTTGGCAGTCGCGTCGTTGGCGTTGACCATCACCTCGACGCCATTCACCACGCCGATGCCGTTGATGCCGGAGCCGCCCGGCGATTCGTCGTCGTACATGCCCCAGGCGGCGAGCGTGCTGAGCTCCAGGAACGGCGCGCCGGGGTCCAGCAGCAGCTCGACGCGCTCGCGGGGCAGGAGCTTGCCGCGGGCGACGTGGCGCTGGCGAGCACGCTCGCTGCCGCCCTCGCGCACCCTCGCCTGCCGCGCGTGGAGCTCCTCGACCAGCGCGGCCATCGCCGCGTAGCTCTCGCGGTACTCGGCGCTCTTGGGGTTAACCTGTGATTCGATGCGCTGGCTCGTAATTGTTGTCCCTGCCTCTCGTGATCTGGCCTCTATGGCACGCGCGCAACACATGGTGCATTGTCACGCCGGTGATCCGAAGTGGAACCTGAAGGTGCAATACTCCACGAAGCCGAGGCGGCGGTAGATCGCATAGCCCATTTGCGACGACTGCAAGATGCCGATGGCGAGGCCGGCGTCACGCGCCGCGCGCAGGGGCGTGACCGTCAGAGCGGCGCCGAGGCCCCGGCCGCGCGCCCGCGGTAACGTCGCTACGCAGTAGATGCCCGCGACGCCCGAGCTGACGAAGAGCAGCGAGGTTGCCACCGGCGCGCCGTCGAGCGTGCCCAGGTAGAAGCGCAGCGTCGGATTGGGACTGAAGCCGTGCTCGGCGTGGAGCGCATGCAACAGGTCGCGTACCACGCCGGGAAGCGGCGAAGCGGCGCACAAAACGTCGATCCAGCGCGACAGGGTCTCGCCATCCAACACCTCCGCAACCGCGGCGCCGCCCGGCAGCGGAGCGGCGAGCGGCGCCGCGCGCAGATCGATCGCCATCCCCGGCGATTCATCATCGAGAGTCAGTCCCCGCGCCTCCAGCAGCGTGGTCAGGTCGTCCGGTTGCGCCGAGGGGCCAATCAGCCAGGCGAACGGCTCGTCATTCGCGCGCAGATCGCCGACGATCGCGGCAATCCGGGAGTCGGCGCTTGCGGTAGGGAGCTGCGCGCGAATGACGCCGTTGGCAAGCTGGAGCGGCACAGCCGAGGTGAAGTACGTGACGGCCGCATCCTCGTGGAAAGTCGCGCCAAGCGCGTGTCCCCACCGTGCAAAGGCGTCGTGAGTGTTCGCCTCGATAGCTGCGGCCAGCGCCGCGGGCGATACATCGGTATGCACCTGCCGCATTATTGTCCTTCCAATCGCCGGAGCCTTGTTGGTGGCGGCACGATCACACGGAGGGGATGCGCGGCATCGAGCCGGTGGTGCCGAAGCCGGCCGGGCGGACGATGAAGCGCACGGGTACGATCTGGTCGCCGCCGTTGGTGCGCACCGCCAGGTGGCAGGTGTAGGGGCCGTCGCGCAGGCCGGCGGTGTCAATGTGAACCAACAGCTCGGCGGTGTCGTTTGAGATCACCCCCGGCTCGACGTGCAGGCTGTGGTGATTCGTCTCCGTGCGGCCCTGAAGCTCGCCGCCGCCACTGTTGCTCAGCTCCAGGCGCAGGACCGTCGCGGCGTTGATTTCGAGGAAGCCGGCGTCGAGCCGTAGCGGCCAGATGCGCAGCCGCGGCAGCGTCGCCTGGACAGCGGGGGTACGGCGCGAGGCGGGACCGCCCGGCGTGCTGCGCACGCCGGTGTTGATGCGTGCGGGGGCGAGCGCGGGTGGGCGCGCGCTGTGGGGCGGCAGGCTGGGTGTGGAGGCCGGGATGCGCATGGTCGTGGGCGGCAGCGTGGCCGATGGTCGCGAGCCGTTGCGCTCCGGCGAGAACAGCGCCGCCAGCTCCGCGCGCATCTCTTGCGCCGTCTGAAAGCGCTCGCGGGCGTGCAGCTCCAGCGCTTTGAGGATCACGCGCTCCAACGGCTCAGGGACGCTGGGGTTGATCGCGCGCACCGGCGTCAGCGTCTGCCCCGCCACGCGCATCGGCGCGCCTTCGGGCACGCGGCCGGTCAGCAGGTGGTAGAGCGAAGCGCCCAGCGCATAGATGTCGGAGCGCGGTTCCGAGCGCGCGGTGTATTGCTCCAGCGGCGCGTAGCCGTCGGTGCCGAGCTGCGAGGTATCGTGCGTGCGGGCCGGATGCAGCCAGCGCGCGATGCCAAAGTCGATCAGCTTGAGCGAGCCGTCGGGCGTCAGCATCACGTTGGCGGGCTTGAGATCGCGATAGATGATGGGCGGCCGGGTGCTATGGAGGTAGGTCAGCACGTCGCAGAGCGCCATGCCCCACGCCGCCACGCGATCCCACTCCAGCGGGCGGCCGACGTCGATCAGCTCGTCTTCGAGGTTGTGCCCGCGGACGTACTCCATCACCAGAAAGTGCTTCTGCCCCTCCACGAACACGTCGTAGACCTTCGCCAGCGCGGGATGGTCCAGCGAGCGCAGCATCTCGGCCTCGCGGAAGAAATCGTTGATCGCCTTCTCGCGCTCCATCGGCCCCAGGTTCGCCTCGCTCATCTCCTTGAGGGCGCGCAGGTTGCCGTTGTCGTACACGTCGTGCGCCAGGTAGACTGCGCTCTGGCCGCCCTGTGCCAGCCGGCGCTCGATCTGGTAGCGGCCGTGCAGGAGCTGGCTCGGATGGAGCAGACCCGTCGCCACACGCGGGCGCCCGTCGCGCAGGTCGAAGCCGCACCCCGGACAAAAATGCGCGTTGCCCGGCACTTCCCGCCCGCATCGCGCGCACCGTCCAGCCGTCATGCCCCTGCCTCCCGGCGCCGTCCGCCTCGATCCCAGCGCGGCGCACGCCCGCGAGCGCGCGCCGCCAGTTGCCGCACCTCGCCCCGCCATTGTAGCACAGCTTCCCAGCCGCGCCACTATTCCCCGCGGCGCACTCCTGCCTGTGCCATCGGCGTTATGGAAGTGGTCGGCTGCGTCTTCATGCTGAGCTGGCCTCCGCGTCATTCTACCGGGGAAAAATCGGGGGAATTCCATAGTAAGCGCGGCTGCCGGCAGGGCGTATCCACTTGTAGAACGACCGGCGCGCGCTCGCGCAACGGCGTCGCATTGCCCATCAGGCGGGAAGGCCCTAAAGCTCCAGCCTCTGCGGCTCTGACTGTGGCTCCAATGCCGCTAGCTTCGTGAATAGGAGAGGACATGAGATCAGGAATCCGCAAAGTCTCACTGGCCGGCTTTGCTGTGCTGGTGGGCATGCTGGCCCTGCTGGTTTCGGCCTGCGGGGAAACCAGCAGCAGTGGGCCGGCCAAGGCCAAAGATCAGGTGCTGCACCTGGCGTGGGCCAGCGGCGGCGGCCCGGACATCCCCAGCCTCGATCCGGGGCAGGCCTCCGACAGCCAGTCGATCCCCCCGGTGGCGTTGATCTTCGATGGCTTGGTCACGCTGGACAAGAACCTCAAGGTGGCCAACTGGGGCGCGGATAAGGTCACGACCAGCCCCGACGGCCTGACCTACACCTTCCATGTGCGCGGCGGCCAGGCGTTCTCGGATGGCACGCCCGTCAAAGCCTCCGACTACGCCTACGCCATCAACCGCTCGGACAACCCCTGCTTCCAGTCGCCTACGAACTACTACCTGTGGGCGATCAAAGACGCGGAGGCGTTCGCCACCCAGACCTGCACCAACGGCAAGATTGACGGCGCCATCCAGAACCTCAACAGCTCGGTGGTCGCCGACGACGGCGCCGGCACGCTGACCCTCACGCTGGCGCAGCCCGCCGCCTACTTCCTCAACGCCCTGACCTACGCCACGTCGTTTGCGGTGGAGCAGAGCGTGGTGACCGGGGCGAACCTGGGCGCCGACGCGAAGTGGACCGATACGCTCAAGACCGGCACGACCGGGCAGGGCGGTAGCGGCATGTTCTACGTGTCGGAGTGGGATCACCAGGGCAATTTGATCCTCAAGGCCAACCCCCACTGGTGGGGCGTCTCGCAGGGCAAGAAGCCCAACCTGACGGAGATTGATTTCAAGATCTTCTCCAGCAGCGACACGATGTACAACACGTATCAGTCGAACACGCAGCTCGACTACTCCAACGGCGTCCCCGCGGCGCAGCTCGCGGCCGCCAAGACCAAACCCGACTACCACGCCACCCCAGAGCTGTCGGTGGGCACGGTGGCCCTCAACTGGAAGATCGCGCCCTTCGACAACCTCGACGCGCGCATCGCCTTCTGCCTCGCCATCAACCGCGACCTGATCACGACCAACGTGCTCAAGGGAGCCTCGACGCCGAGCTGGCACCTGGTGCCGAAAGGCATGCCGGGCTACAACGCCAACATGCATGGGCCGGATAACGTGACCGATACCAAGGGTGACGTCGCCAAGGCGCAGGCACACTGGCAGGCGTACCTGAAGACAGTTGACAACAAAGTACCGCCGATCAAGTACTCCTACAACACCTCCAGCGCGTCCGCCAGCGCCTACGCGCAGGCCCTGATCTCGGGCTGGAACCAGGTGCTGACGGGCGCCAACGTGCAGACGGACACGACCGACTGGGCGACGATCCTGAAACAGCAGCAGGCCAAGAAGATTCAGTCCTATCGCTTCGGCTGGCTGGCCGACTACCCCGATCCGCAGGACTTCCTGACGCTGCTGTACTCGACCACCTCGTCGTACAACAACAACAACGCCAGCGTGCCGCAGGCCGACCAGCTCATGGCGCAGGCCGATGCCATGTCGGATCCATCGAAGTCGTCGCAGCGCATGCAACTCTACAACCAGGCCGAGCAGCTCCTGGTCGATCAGGTGGCGGTCTGCCCGGTGCTGCAGGGCGAGGGGCATTACATGCTGCGCAGCCACGTCAAGGGCTATCAGGAGGACCCGCAGCGCCTGAACCCGACGACGGAATGGCCCAATGTCTACATCGCCCAGCACTAGCCTCGATCGAGTCTGGGCCGCTGAACGCGGTCCCAGCACGAGTTGAAACAGCGCGCCCGGAAGTGATTCCGGGCGCGTTTGTTGTGGTGTAGACGTTTGCGCGGGCGTACATCGCACGCCTCGACACATTCGCGATTAGAGCACGACGCTGGTGATGCTGGCGATGGCCGGCGTGGCGCGGATGCGCTCAATGGCCTCAGGCGGCACGGCGTCGTCGAGCGAGAGGATCATCAGCGCCTCACCACCCAGCGCGCGCGCGCCGTGCTGCGCCGCCTGGCCGCTCGCCCGCGGTGCCGGGCCGACATCCATGTGGCCGATATTGACGCCAGCGTCGCCCAGGATGGTGCCGACACGACCGATCATGCCGGGCATGTCGAGATTGCGGCAGAAGAGGATGTGCCCGCGCGGCACGAAGTCGGTCGCGTATTGGTCCACGCGCACCACGCGCTCCTCGCCCAACGCGATGGTCGCGGCGAGCTGGTGGCCGTCGCGCGGCTTGCTCCTGCCCCTGGCGCTCGAGCCGTTGCCGGCCACCCGCAGCGTCACCAGGTTGGCATACTGCTCGGCCTCCGGCGAGCGCGTCTCGGCGACCTCCAGGCCCCAGTCGCGGGCCAGCACCGACGCGTTGATCAGGTTGACATGTGCCTCCGACACCGACTCCAGCAGCCCCTTGATCAGCGCGGCGGCCAGCGGGCGGGTGTCGTGCTGGGCGATCTCGCCGCCCACGATCAGCTCCGCGCGGCTCAAGGGGCCAGGATGGAGCTGCGTATAGAGGCGGCCGAGCTTCTCCACCAGCGCCATCCACGGCTGAAGCTGGCGCAGTGTCTCGGGCAAGATCAGTGGCACGTTGACGGCGGCACGCGCGACGCCGCCGCGCAGCACCTCGGCCACCTGCTCAGCCACATCCAGTGCCACGTGGACCTGCGCCTCCTCGGTCGAGGCACCCAGATGCGGCGTCGCCACCACGTGGGGATGGGCGATCAGCGCGCGGGCAACCGAACCCGGCTCCGGCGGCTCGCTGGTGAACACGTCGAGAGCGGCGCCCCCAATGTGGCCGGACTCCAGCGCGGCGAGCAGCGCCGCTTCGTCAACCACGCCGCCGCGCGCGCAGTTGATGATTCGCGCGCCTGGCTTCATGCGCGCCAGCTCGTCCGCGCCGACCAAGCCGCGTGTGCCGGCGGTGAGCGCCGTGTGGAGGGTGACGAAGTCGGCCTGCGGCAGCAGCTCCTCCAATGGGACCAGCTCGGCGCCCAGCTTGGCGGCGGTTTCGGGCGCAGCGTAGGGATCGGCGGCCAGCAGCCGCATGCCCAGCCCGCCCTCGCCGGCGCGGCGGGCGACTTCGGCGCCCACCTTGCCCAGCCCCACGATGCCAAGCGTCTTGCCGCGCAGCTCGCTGCCAACGTAGCGCGAGCGCTCCCAGCGGCCCTCGCGCAGCGCCGCGCTGGCGGCGGGGATGTGGCGGGCGAGCGCGAGCAGCAGCGCAATGGTATGCTCGGCGGCGGCGGCGATGTTGCCGGTGGGCGAGTTGACCACCGCGACGCCGTGTCGCGTGGCAGCCTCGACGTCAATGTTATCCACGCCGACCCCAGCTCGCGCGATGATCCGCAGCCGCCCGGCGCCCGCGGCGATCACCTCCGCCGTCACGCGGGTCTCGCTGCGCACCACCAGCGCGTCATAGCCGCCGATGACCTCTGCCAGCCGCTCCGGCGCGAGGCCGCGGCGCTCATCCACCTCGGCCACACCGCGCAGCAGCGCCACGCCCTCCACCGCGATGGGGTCCGCCACCAGCACGCGCGGCCGGCCGCCGCCGGCTTGTGCCACGGACGCCCCGTCATCGCGCGACGCTTGCCCGTGTTGTCCCTGTCCCGCCACCGTATCCTCCAAACATCACACCCGTTTGGCACAGTTGTAATCGAGTGTCGCCGCGCGGCCTGAAGGAGCCGCGGCTAATCCTGCGTGCGGCGTTCGCGACAGTCGCGCCGTGTCTGACACCACCTGTCGCCGACGCCTGCGGCCGCCCCGCCTGTCCAGTCAGCCGGCGTCGCGATCGCCGCACGCCGCCGGGCGAGATATGTCTCGCCCCTACATGCGGCCCTGCCAATTGGTGTCGGCATCCGGGCGTCCACCGGACGCCCCTACGGACCACCTCTGCGTCCTCTGCGGTTGCTCTCTCTTCTTCTCCGCGACCCTCCGCGACCTCCGCGTTCAGCGTACCCCCTACGTCCCGGCGCTCTCGGCGGCGTGCGCCGGCACGCGGTAGCCCAGCGCGGCGAGCTGGCGCTCCAACGCATCCATGCAGGCCGCGACCTCCGGCTCGTGGACGTAGCCCAGGTGGCCGATGCGGATGATCGTACCCTCCAGGCGGTCCTGCCCGCCGGCAATTACCACCCGCTCGCGCTCGCGCAATGCCGTGGTCAGCGCCCTGGCGTCCACGCCCTCCGGCACGCGGATGGCGGTGACGGTATCGGAGGCGTAGGCGGGATCGGCGAAGAGCGCGAAGCCCAGCGCGCGGGCGCGCTCGCGCGCGAGGCTCGCGACCCGGTGATGGCGCGCGGCGATTGCCTCGCGCCCCTCGGCGCGCATCATCGGCAGCGAAACGTCCAGCCCGAAGAAGATGTTGACCGGTGGCGTATAGGGCGTCTGCCCCTTGTCGAGCGACTTCTTGGCAGTGGCGAAGTCCCAGTAGAAGCGCGGCAGCGTAGCGCGCTCGGCGGCTGTCCACGCGCGCGGGCCAACGCCCACCATTGCCAGCCCCGGCGGCGTCATCCAGCCCTTCTGCGAGGCGGTAAAGACCACGTCGAGATCGCTGGCATCCATCGCCAGCTCCACGCAGCCCAGCGAGCTGACCGCGTCCACCAGGATCAGCACGTCGGGTCGGGCGGCTCGGATCGCGCGGGCCAGCGCGGCGACGTCGTTGGTGACGGCCGTGGAGGTCTCGTTATGGGTCAGCAGCACGCCGCGCAGGTCGAGCTGGTCGGCCATCGCCGCGGCCACCTCGTCGGGCTGCACCGCCTGGCCCCACTCGGCTTCGAGACGCGTGACGCGCAGGCCGAAGCGCGCGGCGATGTTGGCGAAGCGGTTGCCGAAGACGCCGATGCTGGCGGCCAGCACGTGGTCGCCGGGCGAGAAGCAGTTGACGAGCGCCGCCTCCATTGCGCCGCTGCCTGCCGAGGGGAAGAACAGCACCGGGCTGGTGGTCTGGAAGAAGTGCTGGAGCTGCTCCTCGACGCGGCTCAGGATTGCGGCGAATTCGGGGCCGCGGTGGTTGATCATCGGCCGCGCGAGGGCGCGGGCGACGTCGGGCGGGATGGGGGTTGGTCCGGGGATGCGCAGGTTCTCGTCCACTTGGCGCGCTGCCTCTCTTGGGGTGCGGCCTCTCCCGCGCGCTGGTCATCGCGCGCGACCGCTGCCGAGGCGGAGCCGCGCCGCACCGCCGCACGAACGAACGTCACTGCCCCAAAGTATAGAGTTGGTGCGCGGGGGTGTCAAACACGAAGCGCAAGCAGGTGAGGGGACTTGATCCGCTAACCAGCGGACGGCGCAGGCGCAACTGACGAATAGGCTGTGAGCTGATCGGTAAACGCAAGGAACGGCAGTTCGCCGACATGGTTGTGTAGAGAGTGGACCAGGTGGCTGGCGTTCTCTTGCATCCACTTCTCAGAGGCCAGGCTTGAGTACTCGGCCTGCTGCCGATTCGATGTCCCCCTGCCAATCCATCCGACGACGGTTCGGTACAGTTGGCGGGCAATGCTGATCAGCACCTCACGGCGTGCCATCTCGTCGGACTACGATCAGTTCGGCCCGCTCCCAAGCGGCCGCTGATCGAGTTGGGCACAACGCTGCGCGTAACCTTCGAGCCACCCCGCACGATACTCCACCACGCCGGTCGCGTCGCTGGAAGCACCAAACACCTGTTTCAACTCGCGCTGGCACTTGCCCAACACGCGCTGCGGCAGTCGCTCCACGCGCGGCCAATCGCTGCGGGCGGCCGCGGCACCGGCGAGCATTCCCGCACGATACAGTTCGCCGTCGATCGCCTGTGCCTGCAACTCCCGCTCCCAGCGCTTGGGTGTGTTCTCCGACATCGTTTGGCCTCCTGGATACTCCCGCTGTGTCGAGTTACCCCACCGGTTCGAGCACCGCTGCCGGAGCTGGCTCCTCGTCCGCAGGCGCATCGCTCGTCACGCTGTCGCTTGCAGCCTGGCGGCGCATGAGCAGCGCGGGCGGCACACGATACACCTCGGCGGCCAGGCCCAAGCGCTCCAGTGTCCAGATGAGATAGCCGGAGACATCGAGCTGCCACCACCGCAGTCCATGAAAGGCCGACCGCGGGAAGGCGTGGTGGTTGTTGTGCCATCCCTCGCCGAAGGCCAACAGGCCGACCATCCACTCATTGCGGCTGCGGTCGGGAGTCTCGAACGCGCGTTTGCCGAAGGTATGGCACACGGAGTTGACGCTCCAGGTGACGTGATGGGTGAGGAACAGCCGAACGAGTCCACCCCAGAGCAGAGCCGTCCAAGCGAGCGGCCATCCTCCGAAGAAGAAGCCAATGCCGAAGGGGATCGCCAGCGAGAGCGCGGCCCACAGCAGAAACGTCCGGCTGACGGCGATCACGATGCGGTCGTGCAGCAGGTGACGACAGTACTGCGCAGGGTCGGACTCTCCATCACCGAAGATCCAGCCCAGATGGGCATGGAAGAAGCCGTCAACCGGGCTGTGGGGGTCCCCCTCCCGGTCGGCGCGTGCATGGTGCTTGATGTGGGTCGCGGCCCAGTCGAGCGCCGGCCCCTCAACGGCCATCGAACCCAGGATGAGCAGTACGGCCTTGACGGCGGGATGCGGCCGGAAGCTCCGATGGGTCAACATCCGATGGTAGCCCACGGTGACCCCGAAGGCCACGAGGGCATACATCACCGCCAGCAGCGCCAGGTCGAGCGGATGCACGGCCCGCTGCCACAGCAGCCGAATCGCCAGGAGCGTAGCCACGAGCGGCACGACGACGACGACGAGGACGACGGTCTTGTAGAGGGAACGGCGCACGCGATGGGGGAGCGCGTTCGGCAGATGGGGCAGATGGGGCAGATGGGGCAGCAACGAGGTTCTCCACTCACCAGGGTTTCACGGAAGATGTGAAACGTGGGTACAAGCGCCAGAGCGAGAAAGCCGTGTCGCCAGGCACGTGTACTCCCAATTGGCTCAACCGATCGCCCGCCGGCCCGGCACCTAACGTACGATCAGGTAAACATCAGGACGGGCGGGATCGACGAGCACCGTGACCGGGTCGCCGCGGTGGCCCAGCGGGGCGTCGTCGCGTTGCGTGAAGCGCCGCGGCTGCCCCGTTTCGAGGTCGTAGGCGGTCGCGGTGGTCGCGAACCGACCTCTGCTCCTGGCACGCGAGAACGCCGCGCGAGGGGACCGGATGTCTGTGATGGTCGCCTGCATGCGCAGGCCACGACGGAGCAGATCGTCCCGCGAGGCAGCCGGATCCACTCGGCGCAGCAGCGCTCTCCATCCGCCGCCCTCCGATCGCGCGCGACGCGCGAGGCCGGCGACGGCTACCGCAGTCAGTATGACCACAATCGCCACGATGGCGAATAACCAAGCCGCAAGATGTGACACCCCGGCGCCTCCCTCCGGCGACCCATAGAGCGGGTCTTCCAACAACGTCCGGAGAGACGATGCACAGAGAAGGCGGAGGTCGGTACTGAACCTTCCGCCTCCAACGTGTGCGCAGAGCACGCGCGGATGCAGGGGCTGTGCGCGGCCTGGAGAGTGCGGAGACCGCGGAGAGCATGCGCGGTGCATGCGCACCGCGCGTCTCGCCTACCAGCGGTTCCCGCGATCGTAACCGTCACGGCGCGAGCGGTCGCCGTACCCGGACCCAGCGGATCGCTCGGGGCGCGGCCTGGCTTCATTCACATTCAGCGTGCGGTCGCCAACGGTCGTCCCATTCAGGCCGGTGATGGCCCGTTGCACCGAGTCATCGCTCGTCATCTCGACGAAGCCGAACCCTTTGCTCTGACCGCTCGCGCGGTCGATGACGACGGTCGCGTCAACGACTGTACCGTACGCACTAAACATCTGGGAGAGCTGCTGGCTGTCAGCAGAGTAGGGAAGGTTCCCCACATAGATACGAGTGGACACGTAGACTCCTTCAATCCGAGAGGGGTGAGGACGAGAAGCGCCCTTACGCCCAGCGGCACTACAACAAGCCAACCTGAGCGCCACTCGACCGACTCGGAGAGGAGATTCACCGGGGAGGAGGAGGGCAGACCCGACGCACGGTTGCGCCGGCGCCAACACCTGTGAGATGCGTGCGCGATCAACTTACCTCGCAAGTATACCACGCCGGGCGGGTGAGCATACTGGGAAGTTCTACGCGCCGGGCGTTGCGCTGCCGGCGGGCGTGGGCACCCTGGCCGGCGACGAGAGCGGCGTGAACGCCTGGTAGCCCGACTGTGGCGAGAAGTTGAAGTCGCCGCTGCAGCCGAAGTCGCTCAGCCAGTACTGCCACAGCGCCGCGTACTGCCCGCCGAAGTTCGCCTGCGAGACGTCGTGGTTCCAGGCGTCGCGCGTCGGGGTGAGCGTGTTGCAGGCGTCGTCGCAGGGTGCGCACATCGTGCCGGCCCACTCGCCGCCCGCCACCCAGTAGACGAACGGCACGCGCGGCGTGTAGCCCGCTGGGAACCAGTCGTCGCGCGATGAGTTGTTGATGTAAACACCGGGGACGAGCTGCGCCGCGGCAACCGTCTCGAGGAAGCCGTCGAGCACCGCCGCGTGCTGCGCCTGCGAGGCGCCGTCCGCCCAGCCGCCGAAGCCGTATTCCACGTCGGCGAAGAGCGTGCGCCCGTTGACTGAGGGCAGCGCTGCGAGCGCCTGGAGCGCGTCGAGCGCCTGCTGCCGGCCGTAGGCGTAGGGGTTGGTGGGATCGAGCGCGTAATTGGGGCCACATAGCCCCCAGTAGCCGTGGGTGTAGTCTGGTCCGACCTGGGCAGCGGTGTCGGGATCGAGGCAGTTGAGACCGTTGGCGCCCGCGCCAATCTCGGCGATGTAGAATTGCACCGGCATGCTCGCCCCGATGGCGTTGGTCAGCGAGGTGCAGCTATCCACGCCGAAGAAGCCCCCTGGACTGGCGAGCTGCTGCGCGAAGGCGCGTGCTACGTGCGGGCCGACCAGCGCGGCGGTGCTCGCCGTTGCCGCGGCGCCAAACACCAGCGCGGCGAGCTTGAGGAAGCCGCGGCGACCCATCCCCGCGCGGCGCACGTCAACCTCCGTGGCGCCGTTGCGACGTGCCAGGTCCAGATACGATTGCGAGCAGCTCTCGCAGCCCTCGTCGTACTTGGCAACCGCCACCTCCAGCGCCTTCTCGCGCACCTCTTCCGGCGCGCGCGTCATGATACGCCCCATGCGCTTCCTACCACCTCTCCCGCTTCCCCACCCAGCTCATGCGCCGGCTCGCTCCCGCTCGCTTGCGCGCTGCATGATGCACGTCTTGTATGCGTGCGCGGCGGGGTCAGGCTATCACAAGCTCGTGAGTGGGTGTCACCGAACAGCAGAATGGGCTACTGCCCAACCGAGCGCATCGAGACGCCCGCGTCTCCTCATCGCATGCGGTGCGACTGCTTTACGGACGACGTAGCGGCTGAGTTGCAAGCTCGTCCGGTGACAGTGACGGTGACGATGGCTGGGGAGGAAGATACAGGCAAACATGCGGGCAGGAATGCGGGAAATCCCTGGGCGTGGCGGCAAGGGCTGTGTAGCGTGGGTGCCGGACGGGCAAGCGGCGCACATAGCGCGCACCCGCGAACGAGCGATGCGAGCGAGAGCCGTTGGCGTGCGTATATCTGGCAGGGGCAGATGGTTGACGTGACGCGGAGAGGAGATGAGGCATATGACGAGCAAGCAGGTGCGCGGAGGGCTGCTGGGTGCGCTGGTCGCCACGCTGCTGCTGATGGTGGCGGCGTGCGGCATGACGCCGGCCTCGCCGGCTGCCGGCGCCTCGGGCACTCCGGGCGCGACAGGAACACAGCAGTTTGTGAACTGCGCGCAGTTGCCTGAGATGAAAGGCGCGCGCCAGACGGTCGAGATTCCCAGTATCGATTTTCCCGCTACCGGCGCCGCCATCGTCACTGTCACCTCGCCGGCCAGTGCCCCCATGCAGGTTGTGCGCTATGTCGCCTGCATGCAGGTCTTCACCAAAGGCAGCGTCGGCCCTGGCATTTCAGTGCCGGTCGTCTCCAACACCTCGTCGCCTACCGCTGAGGTGATCGAGGTGCTCAATCTTGTCAATCGGGGGTGGGTGCAGGGTGCGTTCTTCCCGTTCGATGGCTCGCAGTTGCGGCCGTGCTCGACGGCGCAGCTCTGCTTTGCCCTCGATCCGCAAGACTTCGTGGAGCTGGAGCAGATTGCAAATCATTCGCACGGGGTATTGACCTTCGTGCTGCGCGTGGCCTCGGCCCAACCGCTGCTGGCATGCGATCCGGCGCTCTTCCCAGTGGACACATTTGCTAGCTCCTATTCGATCACCAACAACGCCACGATTCCGCTGCCTCCAAACACAATCAAGAGCACAAACTATGAGGATGCTGTGGGAATCACCACCTACTTCTGCACTGGCGGCACTGTCGCCTCCATACAGGCGTTCATGGCGCAGCACCTGCCGGCGTCGGGGTGGTCGTCGCTGACGTTCAATGGCGTGCAGATCTGGAAGTCCCCGTCTGGCACCGGCCCCTTCTGCATCCGCGTTAATCCCATCACCGACGCGCGCAAGTGGTCGATCCTGTACTATGTGTCCTGCCCTGACCTTGGCTGATATAGCGTCGAGATTCGGGGTTACAGATGCGCCAAGAACTCGGCAGGCGCCACACCTGCCTGACGCAAGATGCCGCGCAGCGTACCAACTTTCAGCTCGCGATGCATCGGCACGACACACGTGCTCGTACTGGATGGGGTTACGCGCTGCATCACTACATGGCTACCGCGCTGGCGGACCTGAACGAAGCCCAACCGTTCCAGGGCACGTATTGTGCGCTCCGCCGGCAGCGGAAAGAGCTTAGGCACCGGCTTCGGCAGGATGCTTCACATCCGGCGCAACGTCCGCGGTAAACGTGGTGACGGTAATGAAGCTCCGTTCGCGCAATACTTCAGGTTCCTCTTCGAGATATAGCTCGGTCGCTTCCTTCAAATTGGCGACTGCTTCCTCGATCGTGGCACCTTGACTGATCGTGCCTACCTCAGGGCACAGCGCCACGTATTGGTCGTCCTCTCGGTGGACAACGGCAATAAACGCATGGCTGGGCATTGGCTTCACCTCGTCAACCTGCTCGGCTCCCGGCAGCACGCTCATTGTACCATGATCCCGCCGCCGCCCTCGGCGCAGCACGCGGCTTGCGGCGCAGGGAGGACAACGCGGCGACGCCGGGAGCGCGGCGACGTGCCCCACCCTCCCGGCGCCATATTGACTGGTGAAATGCGCTAGCTGACAATGTCGTCGGCATCGACCTTGAAGGGCGCGCAGTCGTTGGTCAGCCGTGTGCGAATGTCGTCGCGCAGCGCCTGGCCCTCGGCGTTCAGATTACTCTTGGCGAAGACCGCCTGGGTCAAGACCTGCGTGACCAGCGGCTCAACGGTGCCGGGGGGCAGCTTGATGCCGGGCACCTGGCCGGTTGCCAGCGCCGCAGAATCCTGGAGCAGATCGATGCCGCTGACCGAAGGCACGATCGAGCTGAACGGCGCAGGCAGCGGGATGGCAGCGCTATTGGTGAGGAAGTCATGCTCAGCCTTCACGCTGCTGACGCAATCGTTGTAGAGCTGCTGGTACTTGGGATCGGGCACCTTGAGCTTCGCCAGTTGGGCCGAGGCGGAGTTCAGGTTGATGGCGTCGGCCTGCAGCTTGGGGACCTGGCGGCCCATCACGGCGGCGAAGCTCGGATCGTCGGCGGCGCTCTGCGTGCCGATCAGCGCGTCGAGCAGGTCGTTATTGGTGGTGTTGAGCGGCGTGCCGCAGTTGTCCTGAATGCTCTGTGCGAAGGGCTGGATCGAATTGCTGAGCGTATTCAGGTCGTTCACGCGCGGCTGCACGTAGAGCACGCCGAAGAGCACGGCCGCGATCAGCACCAGCGCCGAGACGGCCGCCGCGACGATGCGCATCACCCTGACTGCCAACACCACGGCGATGATGCAGATGATCAGGCTGATCAAACCGATGGCGATGGCGACGATCGTGGCGATCGTGCCGTTGGTGGCAAGATTCTGGACATCGCCGAGCGTGGTCAGCGTGACCGCGCCGGTAGCCTGGGCGTAGAGCGTGTAGCCCAGGGGAATCGCGGCGGCGATAATGGCGAGGATCGTCGTGATGACGCCCACCGTCGCGAGCGTACCGCCGCGTGCCTTGGTTTCTGTTTCAACCGCTGTCGCCATTGAGCATGCTCCTATCAGGCTGGTTGCCACGTCGCGGTGGCGAGACTCGCGGGTGGGAATGATGCCGCGTCCAGCCAGACACGCGCGCCCGGCTGATTGGCGCCTATTCTAGCGGATGTTGCGGCTGAGCACAAGAGGGGAAAACGGGGTAAGCTGGAGAGAACAGATGTGTCTTCACAGGCGAGCTACAAGCTTATCGTACTCACCGTGAGTGCCGATCCAAAACCAGACAATGCGGTCTCTGTTGCGCACGCCAAGTGCGCGGTAGCCCATGCCAATGCGAGCGGAATAGATGCTTCCGTTTGCAGTCACCGGCTTGAAGCGCAGACTTGGATGACTAGGATTCGCGCGGAAGAGACGATAAGCATCACGCGCCTGCTTCTGGACGTGCTGCGGCAGATCGGCGAGCAATCTCCTGAACTGCTCAGTCGTCTTGGAGTTCACAGAGCTCTTCCAGGTCTCGGGTAAGTCCGGCCTCGTCTTCTGCGATGGCCTCCGCCGCCATGCGATCGAGCAAATCGAGAGATTCAGGACGGGAGAGTGTTGCCTGCCACCGCGCTTCCTCGAGCTCCTCTTCCCAGACAGTGGCGAGGCGCTCTTGTGCTTCCGGTGAGAGCTGCTCCGCCTGCTCAATGACAGCCCGCAGACGGTCCACCATGAGATGCCTCCCTATCCACGGCTCGGATGCATGCCGTATCGTGCCCACTATACCACCGATAGTAGCCTATTTGCTAGCGCATAAGCGCATTTGCGGCCTGCACGGCAAGATCCACCAGGCCGGCGGGGACGATGCCGAGCACGATGGTGGCGACGAGCGCGAGCGCCAGGCCGAGCCAGGTGCCGGGCGCGACGCCCCGCGGCTGCGCGGCCGCCTGAGCAACGGTGCGCGGGCCGGTGGCGGCGACGAAGCGCGGCCCACCCGTCGCGGCCTGCGACTCGGCGGCGACTGGCTCGGGGGCGAAGTAGGCGCCGGTGTCAGGAGTGGCGACCACCGTCGTGGCGGTCAGCGGCGCGGCGCCGGCCGAGGCGGCGGCAGCCCCAGCGAGAACCGGCTCCGTCGCGCGCGCCGGCTCGATGGGCATCACCGCGAAGGGCGCGCCGGCCAGGGTGGTGGCGGGGATGGCACGCGGCTCCTGGAAATACATCGCCCAGATCACGCGCAGGTAGTAGAAGAGGCCGATCGCGCTGGTCAGCACGCCGATGATCGCCAACTCTAGATGGCTGCCGACGATTGCGGCGTAGAAGACGTAGTATTTGCCGACGAAGCCCGCCAGCAACGGCACGCCCGCAAGTGAGAAGAGGAAGACCGCCATCACCGCCGCCATCCCCGGCCGGCGCCGCGCCAGTCCGGCGTAGTCGTCGAGCGTGGTGCCCAGACCGTCGTTGCGCTCCAACGCCAGCACCACGCCGAAGGCGCCCATGTTCATCGCCGCGTAGGTTGCCAGGTAGACCAGCAGCGAGGCCAGCGCCAGCGGGGTCGCCGTGACGATGGCGACGAGCATGTAGCCCGCGTTGGCGACGCTGGAATACGCGAGCATGCGCTTCACATCGCGCTGCGTGACCGCCATAATGTTGCCGCCGATCATCGTCAGCACGGCGACGGTCCACAGCACCGGCGTCCACTGCGGCACCACCGGATTGAGCGCGACGACGAAGACCCGCGCCAGCGCCACGAACGCCGCAACTTTGGTCCCCACTGACATGAAGGCCGTTACGCTGGTCGGCGCGCCGACGTAGACATCCGGCACCCAGGCCTGGAAGGGTACCGCCGAAACCTTGAAGCAGAAACCGACGGCCATCAGCGCCAGCGCCGCCAGCAGCAGCGGCCCATAGCCCGACGCTGGCGCGAAGGGGTGCGTGTCGAGGAAGGCGCGGATCGCGGCGAGGTTGGTCGAGCCGGTCGAGCCGTAGGTCAGCGACATGCCGTAGAGCAGGAATGCCGAGGCGAACGAGCTAAGGATGAAGTACTTGAAGCCGGCCTCCTGCGAGCGCGGGCGGTAGACGATGTAGGCCGAGAGCACGTAGAGCGCCAGCGAGAGCGCCTCCAGCCCGACGAAGACGATCATCAGGTTGGTGGCCGAGGCCATCAGCATCATCCCCAACCCGGCGACGAGCAGCAGCGCGTAGTATTCACCGATCTGCGTGACGCCCTGCCGCTCGATGTAGCCCGGTGAGAAGAGCAGCCCCAGCCCCAGGGCGAAGAGGATCACGACGTCGGCGAAGAGCGCGGCCTTGTCGGCCGTGACCATGTCATAGAACGCGCTGCCTTGTGGGCCGTTGGCGAAGAGCAGCACGGCGGCGACCACTGCGGCGACCACCCCGGCCAGCCCGATCAGCGCCAGCCAGCCCTTGCGCGCCGTGCCGCCGGGACCGAGGTCCGCCAGCAGCACAGCCAGCGCGGCACCCAGCACGATCAGCTCCGGCAGGATGCGGAGCCAGTCGCCGCCGGTGGGCGCGTAGAGAAACGGATTCGCGCTCGGTATCATATCGCTATCGCTCGCCTCTCGCGGGACTCTCAGCTCTCAATGCCCAAGCGGGACAGATTGCAGGATGTGCGGCACACTGCTGGGTAACAGGTGCAGCACCGATGGCTCCATACGCACGGTCAGCGCGCCGGGCACGATGCCCAACGCGACGATCAGTGCGATCAGCGGCAGCAGCACGGCCAGCTCGCCCCAGCGCAGGTCGTGTAAACGGCCCCCCATCGCGCCGGTGCCCTCGCCGGGCGCCGCGGCTGCCTCGACCAGCGCCGTCGGCGGCCCCTCCGTCACCCCCTGGAAGAAGCGCAGCATGTACCAGGCAGCGGGGATCACCACCAGTGTGCCGAGCACGCCGAAGACGACGTTGGCATTGAACGCGCCCAGGAATGCCAGGAACTCACCAGCGAAGCTATTCAGCCCCGGCAGGCCGAGCGCCGAGAGGGCAACGATCATGAAGGCCGTCGCCAGCCAGGGCAGCTTCGTCGCCAGGCCGCCGAAGTCCGCCAGGCGGCGCGAGGCAGTGCGGCGCTCGATGGAGCCGGCGATCAGGAAGAGCGCGGCGATCACGATGCCGTGATTGACCATCTGCAATATCGCGCCCTCGACACCTTGCGTGTTGAGCGCGAAGGTGCCGAGCACGATCACGCACATGTGGCTGATGCTGATGTAGGCCACCAGCCGCATGAAATCCTGCGCGACGAGCGCCTGGAGCGCGAAGTAGAGGATGCCGATCACCGCGAGGATGCTCAGCAGGGGCGTGAGCGCCGAGCTGGCGGCGGGGAACAGGCCAAGGTCGAAGCGCACGAAGCCGTATGCGCCGGACTTGGCCATCACGCCCGCGATCAGCACAACCACCGGCACCGGCGACTGGCTGTAGGCATCCGGCACCCAGCTATGGAACGGGAACAGGCCGACCTTGACCGCGAACGCGCCGCTGAACGCCAGGAAGAGCCAGATCTGCGCCGTGCGCGAGAGACCCGTCACGCCGTGCGCGAGCAAAGCGGTGAGGTCGAGGTTGAAGGGCGTGCCGGAGGCGTTGCTGACCAGCACCCCCACGGCAATGATGCCCACCAGCATCAGCAGCGAGCCGACGGCGGTGTAGATCACGAACTTGATCGCCGCGTAGGCCCGTCGCGGCCCGCCGAACATGCCAACGAGCAGGTAAGCGGGGAAGAGCATCACTTCCCAGAAGACGTAGAACAGCAGCAGGTTGGTCGCCACGAAGACGCCCACCATGCCGAAGCTCATCAGCATCATCAGGGCGAAGTATTCGCGCGAGCGGTCGCCGTTGCGTGCCACCGACCACGACGCGCCCACCGCGATGACGGTCAGCAGGGCATTGAGCGCGACGAGGAAGAGACTTACGCCGTCCACGCCGAGCGCATAGCTGGCGCCCAGCCCTGGCAGCCAGTCGTGATGCTCGACGAACTGGAAGCCGCTGGCGCCGAGCGCGAACTGCGTGATGAGCAGGATGCTCAGCGCGAGGTCCACCAGCGCGGCGAGCAGCGCCCAGCCCCAGCCGGCGGCGCGCGGCAGCAGCGCCGCGCCGACCGCGCCGGCCAGCGGCACGAAGAGGATCACGCTGAGAATCGGGAAGCTACCCATGGACGAATCCTCTTTATGGATGGATGACGTAATAGAGCACGATCAGGGCGGCGCCGAGGAAGATCGCCAGCGCGTAGTTGCGCGCGTAGCCCGTCTGGAGCGCACGCAGGCCGCGACTGGTCAGCCCGACGAGACCAGAGAGCTGGCGCGTGCCGCCGTCCAGCGCGATGCCCTCCACGTCGCGGCGCAGCCAGCGGCCGAGCGCCAGCAGCGGCCGAACAATGACGGCGTCGTACAGTTCGTCAATGTAGTAGCGGTGCTCCAGGAAGATCACCAGCGGATTGCGGCTCTGCGCCAGTGACGGCGTGCGGACGCCGTAGCGCGCCCAGGCGACGGCGATGCCCAGCAGCCCCGCCGCCAGGCTCAGGATGAGGCCGACCCACAGCGGCAGACCCGACGGCCC
>DASVAA010000075.1:0-9006 GCA_036376595.1 Ktedonobacterales bacterium
CTTTGGGGTCCTCAGAGGGTGCAGGCGAGACGGATTCGGATTGCGTAGGGGCGTCGGGTGGACGCCCGCTGCCGCCTGGGTCCGGTGGACGCCCGCCCGCATCTGGCAGGTGCCCCGCGGAGCGCCGCCGCGCGAGCCACGCGGCAATCGAGGCTTCGTTGCCCTGCGCCGTCGGGTGGTAATATTCACGGTCGCGCAGCGCCTCGGGCAGATACTCCTGCGGGCGCTGCGGCGGCGGTCGCGAGGGATCGGCGGGGTCGGGCCGGCCGGCGTAGAGGTCGTGCGCGTAGGCGTAGTCCTTGCCGTAGTCCAGCTCTTTCATCAGCCGCGTGGGGGCGTTGCGCAGCTGCAGCGGCACGGGATCGTTGCGCGTCATCTGCACGTCGGAGGTCGCCGCGCCGTAGGCAGTGTAGAGCGCATTGCTCTTGGGTGCCGCCGCCAGATGCACCACCGCCTGGGCCAGCGCCAGCGCGCCCTCAGGCATGCCGACGAAATGCACCGCCTGCTGCGCCGCCACGCAGACCAGCAGCGCCTGCGGATCGGCCATCCCCACGTCCTCGCTGGCGAAGCGGATCAGCCGCCGCACGACGTAGAGCGGGTCTTCGCCGGCCTCCAGCATGCGCGCCAGCCAGTAGAGCGCCGCGTCGGGATCGGAGCCGCGCAAGGACTTGTGCAGCGCCGAGATCAGGTTGTAGTGCTCCTCGCCGGCCTTGTCGTAGAGCAGCGCGCGGCGTTGCACCGCGTCCTCGACCACCGGCAGCGTGATCGCCCGCACTCCGCTCGCGTCGCGCTCGGCGACCGACGCCGCCAGCTCCAGCGCATTGAGGGCCGTGCGGGCGTCGCCGTTGGCGTAGCTGGCGAGATACTCCAGCGCCTCGTCGCTGGCCGTCACGGCCGCGCCGCCTGTAGGGGCGTCCGGTGGACGTCCGAGGCCGCGCTCGCCATCCACCAGCGCGCGCCGCAGCAGCGCCAGCACGTCGTCGTCCGCCAGCGCCCGCAACGTATAGACACGGCTGCGCGAGAGCAGCGCGGCGTTGACCTCGAACGAGGGATTCTCGGTCGTCGCGCCGATCAGCGTGACGGTGCCGCGCTCGACGTGCGGCAGGATGGCATCCTGCTGCGACTTGGAGAAGCGGTGGATCTCGTCAATGAAGAGGATCGTGCGCTGGCCGGTAGCGCGCAGCAGCTTGGCCGCGTCGTCCACTACGCGGCGCAGGTCGGCCACCCCGGCGGTGACGGCGCTCAGCGCCACGAAGCGTGCCTGGGTGCCGCGCGCGATCACGCTGGCGAGCGTCGTTTTGCCGCTGCCCGGCGGACCCCACAGGATCAGCGACGGCACGCGGTCGGCCTCGATGCCACGGCGCAGCGCCTTGCCAGGAGCGACCAGGTGTTCCTGGCCGAGGATCTCGTCGAGTGTGCGCGGGCGCATGCGGTCGGCCAGTGGCCGCGCCGCTTCGGGCACCTGGCCCTCGCCACCCACGCCACTACTCCCTGCTGCCCGCGCGGACCTTGTGCGTCCGCCAGCGGCTGTAACCTGCCCGGCCGGCACCGGCTCGCCAAAGAGCGTCGTCTGCTGCGTCTGCGTCTGCGTGTCATCTTCGTCGCGGTCGTCGCTCACCAAATCTCGCCTCCGCCCTTGTGCAGGGAGTATAGCATGCGGCGGAGCCGCTCGGCGCGCGCTCTGGCATGGTTGCTGCGCTGACGTAGCGGGCATGGCGAGAGGAGGCGGCCCGATGGCACACTCGGATGTCCCGGCACATGCCCGCCAGGCAGGCGACCACATCCAGAACACTGCGGACGGCGTCAAGCGCGAGGCTCACCGCGCGCAACGCACAGGACGGCAGGCAGCGGCGAACCCGTGGGCAGAGGGACTGATGCGCCTGGGCTATGCCGCGAAAGGCCTGGTATACGTCATCCTGGGCGGGCTGGCGCTGGCCGCGGCGCTGGGTCGCGGTGGCGAGACGACCGACACCAAGGGTGCCGTGCGCACGCTGGCGCTCGGTCCCGCCGGCCACACCCTTCTGGTGCTGGTGGCCGTTGGTCTCTTCGGCTACGCGCTGTGGGGCATTCTGGACGCCCTGCTTGACCTCGACGGCAACGGCTCCGCGCTCAAAGGCATTGTGACGCGGGTCGGGGTGTTCGTCATCGCGCTCGGCTACATTGGGCTGGGGCTTGCCGCTCTGAACATCGGTCTGGGCACTGGCACGGGCGGCGCCAGCTCCGACCAGGAGACACGCGACCTCACGGCACGGCTGCTGCAAGCTCCGTTCGGTGTTGTGCTCGTGGTGATCCTCGGCCTGGTGCTGCTGGGTGTCACGTGCGCGCTGGCATATCTCGCCTGGACCGCGCGGTTCATGCGGCCTGTGAAGCACGAGGAGACCAGCGCGAAGACCGAGCGCGCACTGCGCTGGCTGGGACGCGCGGGCTACGGCGCACTCGCCGTCGTTACCGCCGAGATCGGCATCTTCCTGATCGTCGCGGCGCTGCGCCGCAATGCGGGCGAGTCGCGCGGCATGGGGGCGGCGTTGGCGACGCTCGCCGCGCAACCCTACGGCCACCTGTTGCTGGGAATCGTCGCGCTCGGTCTGATCGCCTTCGGCGCCTTCTCGCTGGCCGAGGCGCGCTACCGCCGCATCAGCTCGCACTAGGGATTGCCGAGTTGGCAAACGAAAGGCCCCCGGCAGCGAGGGGCAGCTCGCCGTGGAGGCCTCAGCGAAGGTTCCAGCAGACGCGTGGGCGGCGGACACGTCCGCGCCTCTGCGGAAACCGCGGTCACAACCAGCGCGAGCGGCCGGCGTCCGAGTAACTCCGAGCGGAAGACGGTGCCCATCGGACGCCCGCACGCTCACGACGAGATGCGGTCGTGGGCGTTAGCAGCCCGTGGCCGGCTGGCGGAAGCCCGGGAACGGATTGAGGTCGCCCATCAAGGTGTAGCGTCCACCGTTCGCGGACGGGCTTTGCGTCGGCTCAGAAACGGTGTTCGGCGCCGTGCGCATGAACCACGGCAGGAACACCTCGTCCTCGGGATGGTACGTCTTGTCGGCCCACGGATTGTTCTGCTCGAAGGTGTTCGTGCCCATCTGGAAGCCGATGCCCACCACGGGGTCGCCGGTCTCCAGGATGCCCGTGCAGCCATACTGCGGCGCTGTCGGCGTCAGCCACGGCTCGACGGTGTTATTGACGAACGGGTCGTCCGCCCACTCCGAGATCTCGTGCGAGAGCGCGTGGATGTCCTGCAGCGCCCAGTCAGTGGTCGGTCTGAAGATACCCGGCTGGACGTACGAGGCCCAGGCGAAGGTTTGCACCACCGCGTTGCCGTTCGAGTTGCCGCTGCCGCCACCGATGCCCACCGGCGAGGTGCCGTGGTAGCCGATCACGCAGCAGGCGAGCGGGTTGTTTGCCTCGTAGAGCATGACGCTGTTGGTCAGGTAGATCGGCAGGTGCGTCGGGTCGGCCTTGGTGTTGAGGTTCTTGATCTGCGACGACCACCAGGCGATGTCCACGTCGCCGAAGATCACGCCGCGGCCGCTCTGAAGCAGCGTGCCCTGGTTCTGTGGCACGTTGATCGTCACCGCGGGCATGACGTTGGGATGCAGGATCAGGTGATAGCTGCTGGTGCCGGTCAGGTTGAACTGCGCCCGCATCGTGGCATCTTCGAGCTGCAGCTGGTTGCCGGCGTCGCCCTGCGAGAGCACGCCGCCCGCGCCCATGCCGCCAACTGAGTTCGTCGCGTGGTTCGTCGAGCCGTAGTCGTTGGTGGTGAACTGCGGCGAGTTGAGCGTCGCCTGCAGCACGTCGTTGCCGTTGAACGTCCGGCCGCCGACGTTGACGATGATCGGTGTGATGTCAGCCTGGATCGTGACCGAGCATGCCGAGCCGGAGCAGGTGTTGGGGTTGGCGCCGACCATGTTGTAGCCGTAGGTGACGCCATTGTGCGGATCGCGCGTCGATCCCCACCAGTGGGCGACCGTGCGCGTGGTAGGCAGCACCGTCGCGCCGCCGACCGTGGTGGTCGCCGCTTTCAGTGAGGCATCGTCAATCTTTTGCGGCTGGCCGCTAGCCGCACGTGCCCCGCCGCTCTGGATAATGAATGCTGTTGCAAGCAGGGCTACTAGGGCGATGCCTGTTACGGAAAGCACCGCCGTGCGCTTGAAATGACGCATCAACACACTCTTTCTGTTGGAAGGGTCGATCCGGCTGCGGCGCCGGACTCACGCGGCGGGCGCCGATCGCCCGCATCTGCGCGCCGATGACTTCGCGCTGAGAGTTGTGTCCGCCGATTCCGGCCGCGACGTGCTTCGGTGGTGAAAGCGAACGCACCGCTGCCCCTCACGCCGCGCCGGTGCCCCGTGTGGGGCGACGATATGATGCTCCTTGGCCCTCCTTCTACCCGCAAGCCCAACCTCAGAGTTGCCAAGCGGTACCATGCTACCGCTCAGTCGCGCGCGTGGCAAGCGCCTAAGCATAATAGCGTAGGGATACTGGGACTATTTGGTGATGTGGCCGCGCGTCTAAGCCTTCTTGCGCAACCTTGTGCGACGCCCCTTGACAGGCCGAGGACTGGCGGCTATACTTGCCTCAACCGGTTACGGAAGCGGTTGCGGCATCGGTCTCGTAAGCGGTGGCGGGATCGATGCCGCGGCCCTCCTTCCGGGTCTCATCCGCTCTCTTCTTCTTTCTGGCATCCCTGCGTCTTCTCACGTCACGTCACACCACTTCCTTTCGCATCGGCGCGGCATGGCCCGCGTCCGCGCGGCAACCATCGAATGCGTTCGCGATCCGTTCTGTGTGGAGGGCACTCATGGCGGGCAGTGTCACCATCAACGACATCGCGCGGCTGGCCGGCGTCTCCAAGACGACGGTCTCGCGCGTCATCAATCAGAAGCCCGATGTGGACGCCGCCACGCGCAGCAAGGTGCTGCGCATCATGGACGAGCAGGGCTTCGTGCCCAGTCTCACCGCCGCTGGCCTGGCAGGTGGCCGCACCCGCCTGATCGGCGTGCTTGTCCCCTCGCTCACCTGGCCCCTGATGCCCGAGATCATGCGCGGCATCGGCGAGGTCATCGAGCAGAGTACCTACGAGCTGGTGCTCTACAGTATCAGCCACGAGCAGGACCGTACCGCCGTGGTCGACCGTATTCTGGCCGCCCGGCTGACCGAGGGGCTGCTGGCCGTTTATCCCGGCCAGGCGACCGCCTATCTCAGCGATCTGCACACCTCCGGCTATCCGGTGGTGATGCTCGACGACCAGGTGATCCCGACCGGCACGACCCCCTGGGTCGGCGCCGATAACCGCATCGGTGCTTACACCGCGGTGAAGCATCTCGTGCAGCTCGGCCATCGCCGCATCGCGCACATCCTGGGGCGCGCCGGCTACCAGAACTCGGTGGAGCGTTACCAGGGGTACCGCGAAGCGCTCGCCGAGGCGGGCATCTCCTTCGATCCAGCGCTGGTGGTGCAGGGAGACTTCACGGTTCCCAGCGGCAGGGCCTGTGCCGAGACACTCTTCGCGCTGCCCGAACGACCGACGGCCATCTTCGCCGCCAACGACGACACGGCGTCGGGTGTTCTCAATGCGGCGGAGGCGGCAGGCATCCGCGTCCCAGACGATCTGGCGCTTGTCGGCTTTGACGACGCCGCTCCCGCCGCCTTCGTGCGGCCCCCGCTCACCACCGTCAAACAGCCATTCTTCGAGATGGGCCAGCGCGCCGCGACGCTGCTGCTCGACGCCGTGACCGCGCGGCGCGAGCCGATACCGAGCTGGTACACGGCTGCCAGCCGCAGCGGCACCACTGAAAACGCCCCCATCCGCGAGTTCCTTCCGACCCGGCTCGTCGTCCGCGAGTCAAGCGGCGCGGACCGCTACGCGCTCTCTGACACGCTCTCAAGAACCACTCCGTAGCACCGCAACAGACCACAACAGACCGCAACAATCGCCCGCACCGCACTATCAGCCGGATAAAGGCCGGCCGCGCCATGCCATGCCGTACCTATGCCTTGCCCTCGCGATCCTGACCCACGACCGCAACGACCACGTCGCGCCGCACGCCCCCAAACCGGGCGATCCGATCCGCGGCGCCGGCCGTCATTGCCCATCGTCCGCACTGGTCCCGGATCACCGCACGATCCGCCGCTCCACCGCCTGGAGGTGTCCTGTGCCGCATTGGTCACGTCGCATGATCGCTCTCGCGATCCCCCTCGTTCTCGCGCTCACCGCCCTCGCCGGCTGCGGCGGTGGCAGCAATTCCTCTGGCGTCGTCAACCTCACGTTCTGGAGCTTCAATCCGCCGATCCAACAGCAGGTGGACCTCTTCAACAAGACGCATTCCAACATTCACGTCACCTATCACACCCAGCCATCGGGCTTCGGCCAGTATTATCCCAAAGTGCTCGCCGCCGTGCGCGCGGGTAACGCGCCCGACGTGGCGCTGATCGAGTACCAATACATCCCGACGATGGTCGCCAACGGCGCCCTGGTAGACATCTCGAAGTACGGCGCCGACAGCGCCAAGAGCCAGTTCGATCCCGCCGCCTGGGCGCTGTCCGGCGAGAACGGCGCGCAGTACGGCTACCCGCAAGATACCGGGCCGATGGCGCTCTTCTACAACGCGGCCATCTTCCAGAGGGCTGGCATCTCCAGCCCGCCGACCACCTGGGACGAGTTCGCCCAGGACGCCGCCAAGATTCACGCGCTCGGCCCCAACTACTACATTACCGCCTTCCCGCCGCAGAGCACCGGCTGGTTCCAGGGTTTGGTGTGGCAGTCGGGGGCGCAGTGGTTCTCGATTGACAGCGCCAAGCAGGCGTGGAAGGTGAGCATCAACAGCGACGCCTCCAAGAAGGTTGCCGACTACTGGCAGAACCTGCTCGACAAGGGCCTCGTCTCTACCACTGCCGACTTCTCGAACGACTGGGCCGCGGGCCTCAACAACGGCACCATCGCCTCGTGGGTCTCGGCGGTCTGGGGCCAGGGCGTGATCCCCGGCGACGCCAAAGATCAGACCGGCAAGTGGGCGGTCGCCCCGATGCCCCAGTGGACACCCGGCGCGAACGTCACGGCGATGTGGGGCGGCTCGGCCATCTCGGTGATTTCTGGCACCAAGCACCCGGCCGAGGCCAACGAGTTCGCGCAGTGGTATCTCACCAATCAGCAGAGTCTGGATATCGGCGTCAAGCAGATCGGCTGGTATCCTTCCAATCTGACGGCGCGCGCCACGGCGACGACTGCCCCGGTCGCCTACTACGGCAACCAGGTGGTGGATCAGGTGTTCGTCAAGCAGGACATCCAGCCCGGCTGGCTCTTCCCACCCAATCTCACGTCGTTGACGAACCTGCAGGGCAACGGCTTCAGCCAGGCGGTCGCCAACCATACCTCGCTGAGCTCCGCGCTCGACACGCTCCAGTCACAGATCATTGCCGACCTGACCGGCAACGGCATCAATGCCGAAGCCGGCACCTAAAATCGTCTTGCGCAGTGGATGGGGAAGGGGTGGCCCTTCAGGGCTGCCCCTCGCACCCCACTCGCCTCCGACCGCGGTCGCCCCGCGTGGGGCGCGTCACGGCCATACCCTGGCTCCACTCAGTTCACGCGACCCGCGAGCGCCTTCGTCGCCAAGGCAGGAGGGCAGCGTCTATGGAGACCCAAGTGATCGCCGACGCATCGCCGGCAACGCCCGCAAGCCGCACCGGCTGGCCCCGGCTTGTGGCGCCGCTGCGCCGGGGCACGCACACGCTGATCCCGTATCTATTCGTGCTGCCCTTTGTCCTGCTCTTCGCCGCGTTCTTCGTCGCACCGCTCGTCTATGCCTTCTGGCAGAGCCTCTATAAAGAAGTGCGTAGCGGCCTGGGCTTCGGGCCGCCGAAGATCGTGTGGGCAGGTGCCGAGAACTACGTCAAGGCGCTGCACGATCCGCAGTTCTGGGACGGGTTTGGGCGCGTGCTGCTCTTCGGGGCCGTCCAGATTCCGGTGATGATGCTTATCGCGCTGGCCATGGCTCTGCTGATGGATTCGGCCGTCATCCGCTTCCGGCGCTTCTTCCGCCTGGCATTCTTCGTCCCCTACGCGGTCCCCATCGTGATCGCGGCCATCATGTGGGGGTTCTTCTACAGCCCTATCTCCAGCCCGATCGTGCAGGGGTTCACATCTCTTCACCTGCCGGCGCCAACCTTCCTGGGGCCGTCGTCAACCCTGTGGTCGATCGCCAATGTCGCCACCTGGGAGTTCGCGGGCTATAACATGATCATCTTCTATTCGGCTTTGCAGGGCATCCCCCAGGAGATCTACGAGTCCGGCCGTCTGGACGGCCTCTCTGAAATCGGTATCGCGCTACGCCTCAAGCTGCCATTGATAGTACCCGCCCTCATCGTCGGCGTCCTCTTCTCGATCGTCGGCACCCTGCAACTGTTCAACGAGCCAATAGTCCTGAAGAACCTCCCGAACGCCACGATCACCACGTCCTACACGCCCAACATCTTCGCCTACAACGTCGCGGTCGTGAACACCGATTTCAACTACGGCGGAGCGATCGCCGTGATCCTTGGTGTCGTGACCTTCATCTTCTCATTCGGCTTCTTACGCCTCACGCGCCGGCAGCTAGGAGTCTAAACGATGGCAGACATGCCGCTCGCCGTGGACCGGCGGCCATCTCGCGGCGACGACCGCACGCGGCCTCCGGTGGGAATGCGCCCCTTCGGCCCGAAGAACATCCTGGCGTACGTCCTGCTGGTCGCATTCACCATCTACTTCCTTACGCCGCTCTACTGGCTCGCCGTCGCCGCCACCAAAGACAACTCCGATCTGTTCTCGTCGTTCGGACTGTGGTTCGCGCACTTCAACCTGTGGCAGAACCTGGTGGACACCTTCACCCACGACGGCGGCACGTACCCGCGCTGGCTGCTGAATTCCGTGCTCTACGCGGTCGTTGGGGGCGTGGCGAGCATGCTGATCTCGGTCCTGTGCGGCTACGCGCTGGCGAAGTACCGCTTCCGCGGCCGCAACCTGATCTT
>DASVAA010000076.1:0-12366 GCA_036376595.1 Ktedonobacterales bacterium
CGTGGGCAGAGGTGCGCGTGGGCAGAGGTGCGCGTGGGCAGAGGTGCGCGTGGGCAGAGGTGCGCGTGGGCAGAGGTGCGCGTGAAGTGCGGGACCTTGCCGCACGTCGAATCTTGAGCATGAGGGTGAAGCAAGATAGCGCGGGCGGGGCACGGCATCCTGTGTTCCCCCGTCAAGACGACCTAAGGCCACCAAACGCTCTTCGGGAGGAGAAACACTATGCGACGCTTCGGACGCTTCGGACGCTTCGCACGATTGACTGTCGTGCTGCTGTCCGTCCTGGTCATGCTCGCGTTCAGCGTGTCGATGGCTTTCGCGGACAGCCCCCACTTCATTAGCGAGGGCACCGCAAGCATCAATGGCGCGGGCGCCTACGTTGTCACGAACTTCAAAGAGGCGGGGCTGGGCAGCACCACGAGCACCGAGGCCATCACCCTCTCCGCCACCGCGTCCGCGACGTACGCCTGCCTCAACGGCGGCGGGAACCATCCGAAGGCTGCGAACAAGGAGACGGTGACAGCGCCGGTGAGTAATACGCAGTCGTTCCCTGTGCGGAACGGGCAGACGACGGGGACCATCTCGGTGGGGCCGCCTGGACCAGGGAGCTTCTCCTGCCCTTCGGGTCAGAAGTTGGTGCTCGCGTCGGTCAGCTACAGCAATGTCGAGCTGATCGGATTGGCGGGCGATACCTCGGCCGAACCCGATCTCTCGGCGTGTTTGTTCCCCGGAATAGGCATCTGCTAGGGCCGCGTTGCCACAATGGCACGCTCGCATACCCTTGATGTGCTCACGGACGTTCGTTGGGCAATGCCTGAAGACAGCGCTGACCGCGCGACTAGACGGTGTGACTGCCGGCGTCCTCGGCAGGTGCGACGAGCCGTTCCCCTGGTGGGAGCGGCTCGTTCCGCATAGCACGGGAATCGCGGCGGAGGGCAAGCCTCATAGGCATGCCGGGGCCGCATACCGTCTCGCTCGCGCAGGTGAAATGACCTTTGACCGCTGTGATCGCGTCATGCTAGGATAGGCGAGCGGCCGCGCAAGCTCGCGCGACGCGGTGGGCCGGCGTCACTCGTCGCGTACTAGTTTGCGGAGCAGCAGTCCTGCGCGGCCGGACCGGACGAGACACGCTGCCGACGCTCTCCCCGCCAGCGTGTTCGAGAACCTGGAGCGCTGACTGCCCCCAAACAACGGTAGCTAGGCTCGCGCGCGAAAGCACGCAAGAACAAACCGGGGAAAGAGGGACGCATGACGACCAAACGACTCTGGATCGCCGGCGCGAGCATCGTCGTCCTCGCGCTTGTGGCAACGACGCTCGCCATCGCGCTGCCCACGCATGCCGCCGCTGGCGGCTCGAACACCTCCAGGAGTAGTAGTAGTAGCTCGTCTCAGTACAGCCAGCCCCGCTGGTGGGCCAAGTATCAGGTCGTCTCAGCCCCGGGCTTCAAGCCCGCTCCAACTGCCGGCAAGACCAGTAGCGTGAAGGTGGGGGCGAACGTCAACGTCAGCGACGAGCCAGGCCCGCAGAGTGAGACCTCCATCGCCATCAATCCCAACCATCCCTCCCAGATTGTGGGCGGCTCGAACGAGATCTTCCGCTTGCCGATGCGCGGCTATTTCTCCAGTGACGGCGGCGCGACCTGGGGCGGTGTCGACCTGCCACTGCCCCCGCCGATCTCACAGAACGGCTTCGACTTCGGGTCTGACCCCGGTGTCGCCTGGGACTTGCATGGCAACGTCTACTACAGCTACATCGTCGTCTTCTTCAGCGCGGGCGGCTCGATCAACGGCACGGAGATGGCGGTCGCGCGCTCGTCGGATGGTGGGCAGTCGTGGACGGCGACCTTCTTCTCCCTGGCCGGGCCGGGCAACTTCAACGACAAGCCGATGATCGCCGTCGACACGAATCCGAGCAGCCCCAACGCCAACACGGTCTACGTCGCCTGGGACACGACCGTCAACGGCAAGGGCGGGCCAAGCTCGTCGGGCATTGAGTTCAGCCGCTCGACCGACGGCGGTGTCTCCTTCTCGGCGCCAGCCGTGATAAGCGCCACCGGCGGCGGCCAGCACTTCGGCATCAGCGCGGATCCCTTCGTCGGGCCGGATGGGCGCGTCTACGTGGCCTGGCACGACATCAGCAACGCCATCCTCGTCCGCAGCTCTGCCAACGGCGGGGCCACCTTCGGAGCCATCACGACCGTCGCGCCGACGCGCATCGCCTTCGACGCACTGATCCCGCCACAGAACCTCCGCGGCGCGCTGGTCTACCCCGCGTGCGGCGCCGACCGCAGCACGGGCGCCTTCCGGGGGCGGCTCTACTGCTCGTGGATGGACAGCAACAGCGCCGGCGACACCGACATCTTCCTGGCGACCTCGACCAACCAGGGCGCCACCTGGAGCGCGCCGCTGACGGTGAACGACGATGGTGGCGGCAGCTACCAGTTCAACCAGTGGCTCGCGGTCGATCCCGTGACGGGCGCCGTAGACCTGAGCTGGAATGACAGCCGCAACGATCCTACCAACGCGAGCACGGACGTCTACTTCGCCCAGTCCACCAACGGCGGGGCCAGCGTCTCGCCCAACGTCAAGGTCACGACAGCGCCGACGAACGAAACCGTCGCGGGCGCGGACCTGGGCAACCAATACGGCGACTACGAGGGCATTGATGCGCGCGGCGGCAGCGTGCATCCCATCTGGACAGACCGCCGTGCGGGCGGCAGCGTGGATGGCTTCGAGGAGGTCTTCACGGCCACTCTCACCGTGAAGTAAGCGCCCGAATACGCTGCGCACAAGCGGATGTTTGCGAGCGCGGAGGGGAGAGTGGAGGGGGCGGCCGGTTCTGGTCGTCCCCTCGTTGTCTCGTGTACTGGTCGCCACAAGCGACTGGTCCAGCTACATCCGCTCGGCCAGACCAAGGCCGCGCTGCCGCCGCACTCGTCGGCGTTCGGCGGTTCCTGGCCCGCCTGATGCAAACTTAAAAACGATTGCCTTTCACACGGTTTCTGAGCGTGCTGGCCGCTCACTCTCCTTGAAGCGCCTTTGGCGGTCCGTCGGGGTCGTATTCGGGCTTGGGATGGATGTCGAAGGCGTCGGCTAGCCGCACGAAGAGGTTGAAGAGCGCGCCGTCGTAGACCGCCTCGGCGATCTGGGCGTCGCTCCAGCCGGCGTCGCGCAGGGCCTGCACCTGCTCGTCGGTGATGCGGTAGGCGTGCCGCGTCAGCGTGCCGACGAACTCCAGCAGCAGCCGCTCGGCCGGCGTGATCGGCGCGCGGTCAAGGTCGCCGTCGCGGATCGCCGCGGCCACGGGACTGAATTGCTCACCCTGCAACTGCAGGAACCACGCATGGCTGCTCAGTCAGTAGTGGCAGCGGGTGAGCGCCGCGACGTACGAGGCGATCATCTCGTGCTGCGCGCGGCTGAGCGCCCCATCGGAGAAGTGCAGCCGCGAGGCCTGCCAGATGGCGGCCATGAAGTCGGGGCGCTGGCTCATCGTGCGCATGATGTCCGCCACCCCGCCCGACGCCTGGCGCATGCGCGCGTACAGCTCGGCGAGGGGGCCGGTGGCGTCGTCGTCTTCGATCCAGGCGATGCGCGGCATAGTGTCTGGTCTCCCTTCCTTCCTGCGTGGGTCAGCATGCGAGCGTGCTCGCCATCCAGCGTACCGCGGCTGTCAAGCGGCGCCGACAGACAGACAGGGGCCGGCGGATAAATCCGCGCCGAGGCGACCACAGGGGCCGGCGGATAAATCCGCGCCTACGGGCGTTCCGCCACGAAGGCCGCCTGCGCGGCCTGGAGGTGGAGGGCGGACCGCGCGGAATGGAGACACAGACATGACATGCGCTGTGCCGCCCGCTCTCTGCCCCGGCTAACCCAACGATGCATACATTGTCTCTCTAACCCGCGCAGGCGGGTTTGGCGGCCGCGGGCCACCCAGGCGCGGTTTCAACCGCCGGCTCGGCGCACCACTGGCCGCGTCTCGCCCCGCTCGCCGCGCCGCTCGGCCACTCGTAGCGCAAAGCCGCGCGTCGGGCCGGGCAGCGGATTGACCGCCGTGCGCAGCGTGTAGTCCGGCGGATCGAGCCGCAGGCGTACGGAGTGCAGCAGCGCGGCGATGGTGGTCGCCACCACCGTCTCGGCCAGGCCGGAGGCGACGCAGGTATGCGGTCCGGCGGCAAAGGGCGCGAAGACCCCAGGACGGCGGTGCTCGCTGCGCGGCGGCACGTAGCGGTCCACGTCGAAGGCGTAGGGATCGGGGAAGAGCTCCGGCAGGAAGTGCGCGGCGGTGGTCGAGATCAGCAGGTTCGCGCCGGCCGGGATGCGGTGCCCCTCGAAGGCGAACTCATCCCTGGCGACGCGCGGCGCCGCCGAAACGACCGGATAGCGGCGCAGCGTCTCGAGCACCGCGCCGTGCAGCGCCGGCATGCGGTGCAGCGCGTTGAGCGTCAGGCGCCCGCCGCCGCTCGCGTAGGCGGCGTCCACCTCGGCGGTCACGCGCGCCAGCAGCGCGGGGTCGCGCAGCAGCGCGTAGAGCAGGAAGCCACAGGTCGCGGCGACCGTATCCATGCCGGCGATGTAGGGGAGCTGCGCGCCCACCACCAGCTCGATCTCGCTCAGCGGCGTGCCGTCCTCGTTGCGCGCCGTCAGGATCGCGTCGAGCAGGTCCGGTGTCTCGTGCGAGGGACCACCGTGGACCGCGTGGCGCTCGCGGCGCTCGGCCACGATGTGGCGCATCAGCGCCACCACACGCGCCTTGGCTGCCAGGTAGCCGGGCCGCCGCAGCAAGATCGCCGGCCACGTGCCCGCCACCCCTGCGCCGATCAGCGTCTCGGCGAACGTGACCGCGTCGTGGAAGCGCGCCCCCGGCCCGCGGCCGGTCATCGCGCGGCACATCTGCTCCGTCACCAGGCGCTGCATCGCCGGCTTGACCACCACGCGCTCGCCGGGCCGCCAGCGCCGCGCGATCTCTTCGGCGGTGCGCGCCATCACCGGCACGTAGCGCGCGATCGCCTCGCGCGAGAGCGCCGGCTTGAGGATCGCCCGCTGGTGACGGTGCGGCGCGCCATCCAGCGCAGCGATGAAATGCTCGGTGCGCAGCTCGCGCATCGCGCGGGCGAAGATCTCGCGGCTGCTGAGGTGCTCCTCGCCGCCGTGCGCCAGAAAGAGCGTTGCCTCCGGCCCGGCGAGCACGATGTACTCGCGCCCCGGCACCCGGACGCGAAAGATCGGCCCGCGCTGCTGGTAGCCGCGTACGAAGAGCGGCATCGGGTCGCGGTACAGCTCCAGCGCGCTGCCCAGCAGCGGCAGCCCACGGACCAGGACCGGCGCGTGCATCATGCGGCCGTCCGCCGCCTGTGGTGTAGGGACGTCCGGTGGACGCCCATTGGCGCCACCCAATGTGGCGCGCGCCGAGGAGGGACGGCTATCTACCTGTGTTGCCGCTGGGGCCGTTGGGGCCGTCATTGCCGCCGTCGCCGCTGTCTCGATGGGTGTGTCAATCGCCATAGTCCGGCCTCCCTACACGCGCACACTGCGTTTGCCGACATCGCTGAACGCGAGGCGAAGCGGAAGCATTCATGCTCCAGCGCCTTGCGCCGGCCATTCATGGCCGCGACGCACGCTCCAGCGCCTTGCGCCGCCCATGCCTTCATGGCCGCGGCACATGCCCCAGCGCCTTGCGCCGGCCGCACATGTGGCCGCGATATCACCGTCCGCCCCACATCCCTGCCAACCCATCGTCGCAGAGTGCCGCTCGCACGCTGCGCCTTGTGTTCGGCTGTAGTATAAGCCAACCGGCAGCGAGATGGAAGGGGGCGGGCGCACATCACGGCAATCGGGCCTCACAGGGGGTTGGCCGCCGGCAGTAACCTCTCATGCATACGCGACTTGACACAACGCATGCGCCTCCCTACACTCAATCCGCGATACTCTCTGCGCGTGCCGAGGGGGAGAGGTGGGATGCGGACGCTGCCTGACGTGAAGGAAGAAACGGCGATCGCGCCGGCGCCGATGCCGCCGCGGTCGGCGTTGAGCCGGGTGGCGGAGCGGGTGGTGCGCGCCACAGGGGACCGCCGCATTATGGCGGGCGTGACGGTCCTGGCGCTGGTGATCTACCTGTGGCACTCCCTCCAGGCGATCGACTACCCCTGGTACGACGAGGCGTACTACTTCTACCGCGCGCTGCGGCTGACGGCCGGCGACTTTGCCACCGCGGGCGTGCGCGGCATGGGCGCCTCGCCGCTCTACATCGTCTACTACGCCGGTTGGTACACGCTGCTGCACACCTGGCGGCTCTTCCCCTTGATGTTCGCCACCGGGATGCTGCTGCTGGGGATGGGCTGCTATCTGCTGCTCTCGCGCTTCCTGCATCCGGCGCTGGCCTGGGGACTGGCGCTCTTCACGGTCTTCGCCGCCGCGCCGGTGGTGCCACAGAACGGTCTCTACTACACCGGCGCTGGGCTGCTGTGGATGAGCCTCTCGCTGCTGGGCAAGCGCGCGATCTCACGCGGGCTGGCGGCCCTCTGCGTGCTGGCGACGGCCTACATGCGGCCGGATTTCCTCGGCGTGGCGCTGTTGTTGCTGGCGCTGCTGGCGGTCTACGAGTGGCGCCAGATCCGCGCGCTGCCGGCCAGAGACGTGCAGATCAGGCGGGCGAGCCGCGTGGCGCTGTGGTATCTGCCGGTGGTCTGCGGCCTGCTGCTGACCCTCGTGGGCGCGCTACATGCCGCCGACAGCGCGCAGCGTGTGGACGGCGCGATCCCCTGGAGCTACAACGCCTATCTCTCGGTCAACGATCCGCAGGTGTTTCAGGGGATGAACAGCCTCGCCCAGCCGTTCACGCTCTTCGAGCACGACTTCGGCCCCGTGGAGCCGCAGACGCTGCCCAACACGCTGCTGGCGATGGCGCGCCATCCCGACAAGACCGCCCCCTATCTCAACTGGGAACTGGGGCGCCTGTCGGGGGCCTTCAGCGCCGCCGCCTTCACCGCCTGGGGTTATCAGTACAGCACGACACAGCAACCCCCGTTCTGGGATGCGCTGGTCAACGGCAACCTCACGCGGCTCTTCTGGCTCGGCGTGGTCGAATTCGCGCTGCTCGCCTGGGCCTGCCGCTTCGCGCTCAAGCGCCGCGGCCTCTACGAGCGGCTGCCGCTGCGCCGCGATACACCCGCGCTGCTGGGCATCCTCAGCCTCAGCGCGCTGGTGCCGTGGCTGGTGCTGATCAACCCCGAGCAGCGGTTCTGGATGACCTACCCACTGGTGCTGCTGCCCTTCGGCATCGGGGTGACGGCGATCGCCGGCTGGCTCGTGCTGCGCCTGCCCGCGCACCTGCGGCCGCTCCCGGTGCGCTGGGCGCCGGTGGCCGGCGTGCTGCTGATGCTGCTCTTCCTGCCGCATCCGTGGATGGTCAACGTGGCGCGCCCGCACGAGGCGACGATCACCTTCATCCGCCAGCACGTGCCGCAGCACAGCACGATCACCGGCGCACCGCTACTCTCCTACACCTACTACCTCGCGGGTGAGGGCTGCCAGCTCGACGCACTGGAGGCCACGTCGTTCCAGCCGTCGCCGCTGGTGCAGGTCGAGCAGTACGATCCGCACCTGCGCTACGTCCTGCTGACCGATCTCTTCCCGCGGAGTGTCTACGACGGCTGGTTTGCCGACTGGCACCGCGCCTATCCCACCCGCACCTGGAAACTCGTGGCCCAGCAGGCAAGTCCCTGGCTGCGACTCTACGAGCTGCAAGATAGCTCAAACAGCCCACCCGGAACATCCTCCACATCCGCCAACAGCTCGCCCTGAGCGCCGCCCCGCACCACGATGAAGCGCTCCAAACTCAGGTCGCCGTGCCCGATGCTCCAGATCTCCAGCGTCCCCGCTGCTGCCTCCATCGTCCGCCGTCCCCCCTCTGCGGGGATTAGAAGCCGCCGCTCTGCCAGGTCTTGTTCGCCAGCGCGCTCTTGACCTTGGCAATGTAGTCCAGCGCACCCTGATCGTACCAGCCGCCACTATACCAGCGCCCGATACAGCCCCACAGGTCGCCGGCATGATACGCTGGATAGCCGGGCGGCGGCGAGCGGTCGGCAAGGTAAGTCGTCCAGCCCTCGTAGCAGGTGCGGATGATGCCGTAGACCGTCTCGGCGGCGTAGGCGGTGTCGTCGCGGCTCATCGGGAAGGTGCCCTGGAAGTAGTACCACTTGAGCTGCAGGATGCCATAGCTCTGGTAGCAGCCGCTGCCGTTCCAGGTGCCGGGCGGGCAGTACTGCTGATTGCTGGTCCAGTCGCCAAGCTGGCTCTGCTGCCACCACGATTCGACCACCGCTTCGGCGCGCACCACGTCCACCGGCACGCCCCACACGCAGGCCGTCCATTGCAGAATCTCGTCGGTGGTGCCGGTGAAGCTGCCGGTGATGCGCTGGCGGAAGCCATCGGCCCGCGGGTCCACGCCGATCGATCCGTCCCAGGGATGGACGCCGGCAAGCTGGGAGGCGCTAGGCACGCGGGCGTTGGCCGCCGCGTTCTGCGGCCGCGGCTCCCACGACGAGCGCGCGATCAGGTCGGCGCACGCCTGCTCGGAGGGCAGCGCGGCGCCCGGCGGCAGCAGCGGGAAGGCGTACGGCCCCGCTCCGCCCGTTCCGCTGGCGGAGGAAGTCGGCGTGGCGCTGGCGCGCGCCGTGCCCGTACCCGTGGCTGAGGCGGAGGGCGACGCGCCGGGCGTGCCGCTCGCCGTAGGGGTGGCAAGCTGGATCACCGGCCGCGACCCACTGGGATTCCCGCCGGAGGGTGCGCAGCTCGCCAGCAGCAGCGCGGCAAGCGCGAGCGCCGCCAGGACAACGCCGTGAGGACGATGCGGCGTGCGGGCGGTGACCAGGATCGTGCGCGTCTTCATGCCGGCGATAGTACCATGCCCGCGCGCGATCCCCCGCCAATCGTCCTACTTGCTCGCTACAGCACGCGCCCGCCGGCGATGGTCCACTGCTGGCGCACCCACCACGCCGCCTCGTAGCAGCGGTACTCGCTGCCGGCGACGTGCTCGTAGCACAGGCCGCGACCGGGGCGCGGCTCGCTCTCGATCACTGAGGCCACGCCTCCGCCGAGCCGCGCGTGCCGCGCCAGCGCGGACCACAGCGCGTCGCGGATGCCCAGGATCTGCTGCTCGGCGGCGTACCAGTCGGGGCGCGGGTCTACATAGACCTGCACGCGCGCCTCGAACTCCGCCTCGGCGCGGCCGGGTGAGCCGTTCAGCACGGCGGACTCGCCCTCCGGCGGGATCCAGATACAACACTGCGGCAGATAGGCGTCCTTGAAGTCCTTGGGGCGGCCGACGAAGACGGCATTGGCGGCGCCGTAGCGCACCGCGTCGCTCGCGCTGAGCGCGGCAAACGGGCTGACGCCGCCCACCAGGCACTCGGCCAGCACGATGGATTGCATTGCCTGGAGCGCGGCGAAGGTCGCGGGCTGCGACGGCAGCGCAAGGCCCGCGGGAGGCGGATTGGGAAACGACATGACGGCTCACCCTCCTATCACGCGCTGGCAGAGCGCCTCTTGATGGTCGTTGGCGAACGTCTCGACGGCTCCCGCGACGCGATATTTGGCGGGCTGGCCGGTCTCGGGGTCGGTGTTCTGCTCGTCGTAGAGCACGTCGCGGCGCTGGATGGGCACGCTCGGCACGCCCTGTGTGGTGTAGACCCACAAGATGTCGTAGGGCCGCGCGCCTTCGAGGTCGAGGCGTTCGAGGTCATCCGGCGCCGCTTGCTCGATCTGCACGGCGATGCCGCGGAGCTGCACCGTGCCTTCGGGGCGCTCCAGGCGAATGGTTGTCAGAATCACGGAACCCTCCTTTACTTGCCGACTAGCGCGGTGTAGATTGTTCGTGGACGAGGACGGGAGGTAGCTGGACAATGGTAAACGCGCAGCGGCCAGGCGGCCTAGCCCGCTGGGAGAACACACTCCTTTGGGCGTTTTTGACGGTCATTCTCGCCAGTGCGCCCATTAGCGTGATAGCGATCATCGCCGAAGACGCTACCGGTTCCGGCGTGCGTAACCTCGCGCAGCTCGTTCTCATCGCAGATGCCCTGGCCATCGCGATTGTGGCATCCCTCACCTTCTGGATGATCTTTCGACGACGTCCCGCCCGCGATGAATCCCTGGCGCGTCTGCGCCGAGACGATGGGCTTTGCCTACCTGCTCGGGGGCACCTACGAATTGATTGCCGTATCGTTGATTGGCCATCCGTTGCCTACACTTGAGCAGTTGGCGCCCGGTATCACGGCGTCACTGCCCGCGATTGCCTGGGTGGTCGCCATCATCCTACTCGCGTGGGGCCTGCTGGCCGCTCTGAACGCGCGGCGTGCCATGCAAGCAGATGTCCGCCAACGGCTGCCGCCAATACCACCCCCTTCTAACCAATGAGGAGTCCGCGATGGACCAGCCCCGCTCTACCGACCGGCGCCAGACGCTCGCCGTGATCTTTCTCGCCGTCGTCCTCCTCTATCTGCCGCTGGCCGCGCTTGCCATGGGACTGGAAGCCAAACATCGCCCCGCGGGCACCATCCTGCTCGGCGCGCTCAACGCCACGATCGCCAGCCTTGGGCTGCTGCTTGGCCTGACCACAGGCGGCGCGCGCATGTTGCGGCATGGCACGGCATGGCAGCGCGTCTGGGCAGGCACGTATGCCCTGCTCCTGCTGCTGTGCATCTACGATTCGCTGGCCCATGCGCTTCAGGCTCCCTTCATGCCGACGCTGGATGCGCTGCTACCGAACGGTGTGGCAGGCGAGGTGCGCGGCGGCATCTATTGGATCGGGCTTGTCGTCGCCATGGTCATGTGCTTCGGTGTATGGCGGCAGCTTCGTCTCCAGCGACGTGTTGCAGCGGTGCCTCCTTCCGCTCCCTGATGCTCCGCGATACCCCGCCTGCATGCCTTACATTCCGCGCTCGCGGTAGGGTGCCAGCGCCGCCTTGGCCTGCATCAGCAGTAGCGAATCGCCGGTCTCGTCGCCGCGCAGCCGCGCCTCCATCTCGTATTTGCCCAGCTTCAGCGAGGCCGCGCCGGTCGGATTGCGCCGCTCGGCCAGCAGCTCGCTCGTCACCCACACGCACGCCTGCTGCACGTCGTAGGGCACCGCGCCGATGGAAATGCCGCCGGTATAGGTCAGCGTCGCCCACTGCCGCCGCGAGCGTGAGAGGCCGGCGGTCGCCAGCACCAGCACCCGCCCCGGTCCTGGCGCCGCGCTCAGCAGATACGGCAGCTCCACCAGCCGGCCACCCGAGGCCAGCTCCACCTGCGTCGCATCGAGGGAGAGCGTCTGGCCGTCGCCCAGGTCAATCGCCAGCGCCGACACCGATTGCACCGGCCAGTGGCCAGGCCGGATCACCAGCACACCGTCACGGTCCAGCGCCGCGCGGATACCCGGCATGCCCCACCGCTCGGAGCGCGCGACGGCGAAGAGCGAGCGATCGGTGGCGAGACTGCCGTGGGCGCAGTAGCCCTCGATCCATGCGCTCGCCCGCAGGATCAGCTCGGCCAGCGCGCCCGCGCTCCCTGCCTGGCTGACCGAGACGCCCGCGGCGTGGGTGAAGATCGTGCCTGGCGCGGCGAGCGTGACATGCGTGCCGTCGGCCGAGCCGGTGACCTGCACCACCTCGGAGTACGGCCCATCCAGCAGCCAGAGCGGACCCGCCGCCCAGCCCGCCGAGGCCGCGACCGGCAGCGAGGTCACGCCGGCCGCCGCGCCGCCAGCGCCGACCGTGGTGCTCAAGCCCAGCAGCGACGTCGTCTCCTGATTGGCCGCCGCGCGCAGGTAGGCGGGCACGTCAATATACGCGCCCGCGCCGAGAGTCGTCGCCATGCGTCCTTCGCCCCTTCCGGTGCCGCCGGCGCGCTCCGCTGCGCCGGATCGGTATGGCAAGAGTAGAACGCATGTTCATGTTCTTCAAGGGCGCGGCGGACCACTGGGACGAAGTGCTGTCCGCATGTGAGGGGAGTTGGCCGCACCTGGCCGGATATTCCTACGCCGTGTACGTCGGGCGCCGGTTGCGCGAGGTGTCGATCACCTTGACGATGCCCCAGGCGAGCAGCGCAAAGACGATCATCGCCAGAATCGTCGAAAGCTCCAGCACGCTGCCGCGCGCCGACGGCGTGGGGAAGACGCCCTCGAAGAGCGCGACGAACGGGAACGTGACGCCGTAAATCAGGCTGCTGAAGCCGGCGTTGGGATTGGCGTCTAGCAGCCTGAGCAGCAGCCGGATCGCCAGCAGCGTTTCGAGGATGCCCAGAATCAGATAGATGATGTGTCTCGTGCGGTAGCCGTTCCAGACCGTCACCGGTTGCACAGGTTGCACCGGTAGCACCGGTTGCATGCAACCGGTG
>DASVAA010000077.1:0-12054 GCA_036376595.1 Ktedonobacterales bacterium
TTCGGCGGTTATCTGCTCCTGCAGGATGTTGGCGTGGGCGGGTTCGATTGGCTGGTCATTGCAGGGGCTCTTGCTGCAGTGGGGTTTGTGGCCGCAATGCTGATGCTTGCCGACCTTGGCGCTATCAGGTGACGACCGACCACTTTGACAGCAGCAACCGCCTGACTGACGGAGATTGACGAGCCGAACGGCGGGACAGTGACGTTGCTGGCCCGCGATGCCAGCGGGCGCCGGCAGGGCAGGCGTGCTGGCGCCGAAGGGGGCGATATAGTATGAGCGACAGTTTCGGCCTCGCATTCAATGCCGCAGTCTTCGGCATTGGATCGCTCGCCGCAGGCTACATGCTCTGGCAGGGTAATACGTATGTGCGGCAGGCGGGCACGATGCCGCGGCGCGCGGCACGCGCTTGGAAGTGGCGCATCGTGTTCGGTCTGTGCGGGAGCATCGCGGCATTTTGCTTCGGTTGTAATGGTCTGCTGTTGCATCATGTCCCGTTAGAATGGGTGGTCATTGCAGGGTCTCTTGCCACAGGAGGGGTCGCGGTATCTTTGTTTATGATTCACAACCCTGAGAGCTACGGACGTTCTCCGCCGCGCGAACCAGATGACCACCCCGCCGGTGACGACCTACCACTGCGACCGCAGCAACCGCCTGACCGAGATTGACGAGCCGAGTGGCACGACCGTGACGTTTGCCTACGACGCCAACGGGCAGCGGGTGAAGAAGACAACGCAGACCGGCGGGTCGAACCCCACGATGACCATCGTGAACGATACCTACCAGAACGGGCGGCTGGCCTACCAGACCAACCTGGGCGGCACCGTGCTGGCGACGTTCACGTACGATCCCGGCGGCGTGCCGGAGTCGGTGGTGGTCGGCGCCGACCCCACCACGTCGCCGCGCTACTACTACGTGTACAATGGGCATGGCGACGTGGTGGCACTCACCGACGCCAGCGGGAACGTGGTCGCCAGCTACAGCTACGACGTGTGGGGGAACCTCACGGCGAGCAGTGAGAATATCTCCAACGCCAACGGCTGGACCAACCCTTACCGCTACGACGGGAAGGACGGGGCACGCTATGACGCCGAGACGGGGCTGTATTGGCTCACCACGCGGGCGTACGACCCCACCCTGGGCCGCTTCCTCCAGCGCGATCCGCTGGGCCGCTTCCCGCTGTTCTTCTGGAGCCAGCCCTACGTCTATGCGGGCAATAACCCGCTGATCAACGTGGATCCGAGTGGCGAGCGGTTCGCCGACGAGGACATCCTGTCGCAGGCGACGGCGCAGCAGCAAATCGCCGAGACGCGGCGCACGCAGCAGGTGCAGAGTATGCAGAGGATCGGCCCCGCCTGGAAGTCCCGTTGCTTGAGATCGCGCCGCCCGTGTGGTACACTCCTTTGAGGGCGAGGTGCGGAGGCGGCAATGCTGACCGGAACCTCGCCCGAATCGTTACAAGCCTTTTTGGGGACTGTATCACATGGAGCTGAGCTGGCTGGGGCACTCGTGCTTCCGCCTCCGTGGCAAAGACGCGACACTCGTCACCGACCCCGCCGCCCCCTCGACCGGCTACTCGCTCGGCCGCCTCAACGCCGACATCGTCACCATCTCGCACCACCACCCCGGGCATGACTATGTCCGCGCGGTCTCGGGCGAGCCGAAGGTGATCGAAGGCCCCGGCGAGTACGAGGTCCACCAGGTGCTGATCAGCGGCGTGCAGACCTATCACGACGCCGAGCGCGGCAAGCGGCTGGGGCGCAATACCGCCTACATGATCCACATGGACGACATCCAGATCTGCCACCTGGGCGACCTGGGCGACGTGCTCGATAACCAGGCGCAAGAGGCGCTCAATGGTGCCGACGTGCTGCTGGTGCCGGTGGGCGGCGGCAACGCGCTCAACGCCGAGCAGGCCGTCGAGGTCATCAACCAGATCGAGCCGCGGTTGATTGTGCCGATGCACTACGCCACGCCGGTCTACAAGCCCGATGGCTCGCCGCTGGACCCGGTGGAGAAGTTCTGCCGCGAGATGGGGGTCGAGCTGGTCGAGCCACTGCCCAAGGCGGTGATCACCAAATCCACCTTACCAACTGAACCGCAGGTGATGCTCCTGACCTACAGAGACAGGAGCTGACCACATAGAGGAGGGGCTAGGCCCGAAGCAGGGGCGCTAGCCCCTCCCCCTTTTTGGAGCCGGCGGGCGCGCTCGATCCGCGCGGGCGGCCGCCGAGACGAATGGAGCGCGGAGTTCGGAGTTCTCTGGTGCAGCAGCAGACGGGCGAAGGGGGAGATCGCGCATGACCAAGTTTCTGTTCGTGACGGGTGGCGTGGCGTCGTCGGTCGGCAAGGGCATCGCCGTAGCCTCGCTGGGCCGGCTGCTCAAGAGCCGGGGACTGGCGGTCGCCATCATGAAGCTTGACCCCTACATCAATGTGGACCCCGGCACGATGTCGCCCTACCAGCATGGCGAGGTCTTTGTCACCGACGACGGCGCCGAGACTGACCTTGACCTGGGCCACTACGAGCGCTTCACTGACGAGGCCGCGACCCAGGCCAGCAACGTCACCACCGGCCAGGTCTATGCCGCCGTGATCGGCAAAGAGCGCCGCGGCGAGTATCTGGGCGGCACGATCCAGGTCATCCCCCACATCACCAACGAGATCAAGTCGCGCATCCAGTCCCTTGCCCGCTCCAGCGGCGCCGACGTCGTGATCTGCGAAGTCGGCGGCACCGTCGGCGACATCGAGGGCGAGCCGTTCCTCGAAGCGATCCGCCAGATGCGCAAAGAGGTCGGTCGCGATGACGTCCTCTACCTGCACGTTACCCTGCTGCCCTACATCGGCGCCACCAAAGAGCTGAAGACCAAACCCACCCAGCATAGCGTCAAAGAGCTGCTGCGCGCCGGCATCCAACCCGACGTGATCTTGTGCCGCTCCGACTATCCGGTCAGCGACGAGATCCGCGAGAAGATCGCCCTCTTCTGCAACATCCCCCAGCGCGCCGTGATCCCCCTCGTCACCGCCAGCAGCATCTACGAGGTGCCGCTGATGCTGGAGGATGCGGGCCTGGGCGACTACGTGGTCGAGGCGCTGCGGCTGGAGGCGGGCCGCGCGGACCTGGCCGAGTGGCGCGAGCTGGTCGGACGCATCCAGGCCGAGAAGCCGCGGGTGCGGATCGCGCTGGTGGGCAAGTACGTCGCCCTGCACGACGCCTACCTCTCGGTGGTCGAGGCGCTGCGCTCCGCGGCCTGGGCCAACGGCGTGGATGTCGAGATCGAGTGGGTCAACTCGGAGACGCTGGAAACTGATTGGGACTCCTACGAGCCGCTGCTGACCTCCGCCGACGGCATCATCGTGCCGGGCGGCTTCGGGCATCGGGGCATCGAGGGCAAGGTGAAGGCCGCCGAGCTGGCGCGCACGCGCGGCATCCCCTACCTGGGCCTCTGCCTGGGCTTGCAGGTGGCGACCATCGAGTTCGCGCGCAACGTGCTCAAGCTGCCGCGGGCCAATAGCTCGGAGTTCGACGCCGACTCGCCCGACAAGGTGATCGACCTGATGACTAGCCAGCGCAACGTGGCCGACAAAGGCGGCACGATGCGCCTGGGCCAGTGGGTCTGCTGCCTCACGCCCAGCACCAAGACCGAGGCCGCCTACGGCAACCCCATCATCTTCGAGCGCCACCGCCATCGCTACGAGTTCAACAACGCCTATCGCAAGCCGATGGAGAAGGCGGGGATGATCCTGGCCGGCAAGACCGCCGACGGCAATCTGGTGGAGATCATCGAGCTGCGCGACCATCCGTGGTTCGTGGCGACGCAGTTCCACCCGGAGTTCAAGAGCCGCCCGACGCGCCCGCACCCGCTGTTCCGCGGCTTCGTAGCGGCCGCCGCGGCACGCATGCAGCAGCACACAGCGGCCACCGAGGGCGAGGCGCAGGTGGCAGAGCAGGCACCCGCAGCGGCAACGCTGGAGGAGCGCGCGGCACAGAACGGCCACGCCGGCAAGAGCGCCGCGACCGCCGCGCGCTGACACACGCCCGCGCGCCACGGCATCACCACCACTCGTCTCTTGCCTCTCACCCGGATATGGTCCACAACACGATGGGCTGTGTCCGGGTTCGTATTACCTGACGGATACGACTCGCCCGCCGCCTGGATGTGATATAACTGCTGCGGCGCATCGCCGCGCGGCCGCTGAGGTTGCGCCAGCCGGTGCGCGGTGGGCGAGCGGAGTGATGGGATGCCGCTGCGCAGCAGTGAGAGATGGGGTATGGCAGGCATGGGTGACTCGCAGAAGGGCAAGCGCAAGGGACTCTTTGGGCGGCTGGCCGGCACCAAGACCGAGCGCACCGTCGAGAAGCTGACGCTGGTGGGCGTGTTGGCCGCGGCGGGCGCCGAGCTGGTGCGCTCCTCGTCGCGCCTGCGCGGCTACACCGATGTGCAGCTCCAGAATATTGCCCGCGGCCTTACGAGCCAGCTCAACACCATCATGGGCGAGAGCGCCCGGCTGGAGCGCACGCTCAAGACGCGCGAGGGCAAACAGGCGCTGCCGCTGGCGATGGCGCTCGCCACGCTGGACAACTTCGCCGCGCTGCTCGACGGCGTGCTGCTCAAGTCGGCGGCGCTGCTGGCACAGACCAATCCTGAGCTGAAGGCGGTGACGGTTGACCCGGCGGCCGCCTCAGTCGTGCGCGCGCTGCCTGGTCCATCGGATGATACGCTGCCGGGGCGCGTCGTGGATGCCGACCCCGTATCAGGAGTGGGTGCGGTACCAGGCGCCACGCAGCCAGGGATTTCCGTGCCCACTCCGTTGACGCAGCCGCTCACGGGCGCCTCCGCACCCACGCCGCCGCCCAGCCTCGGCACGCTCAGCGACCGCCAGCGCAACGCCCTCGCCGACGATCTGCGCGCCGCCTTCACCGAGATCATCAGCGGCGTGCAGTACGTGCAGGCGACGATCGGCGATCCGGCGACCACCAACTCGATCAAGATCGACACCGCCATCGCCCAGGCGCGCGCCCTCGTCGCCGACCTGCGCGCCCGCGACCACCGCGTGCGCGAGAAGTACGGCGTGGGGTAAAGCTGGGACGGCCATTGCGGTAAGATCGGATATTGCGAATGTTTTGGTTGCGTGCGATACTTCGATGCGAAGGGAGGTAACAGCATGGCAACCAGCATCGGGGCGAATAGCACGCCCGTCACCGCAGACGAGCGCGAGCGGGGGCAGCTGAGCGAAATCGAGCATCTGATCGCGGGTGAGCAGACGGCGAAGCTCGTCGGCGCATCGGGCCAGCAGGTCGAGTTGCCGGCGCCCGCCCTGGCGCTGCTGCGCGAGCTGGTCCACCAGCTTGCACGCGATCAGGCGGTGGCTGTGGTGGCAACCGGCAAGGAGCTGACGACTCAGGAGGCGGCTGATATCCTGAATGTGTCACGCCCGTACCTGATCAAGCTGCTCGAACAGGGCGAAATCCCCTTCGCGATGGTTGGGACACACCGGCGCATCCTCGTCAACGATCTGCTGGCGTACAAGCGCCGCCGCGATGCTGCGCGCCGGCAGGCGCTTGTGGAACTGACACAACTCAGTCAGGAATGGGGCCTCTACGCGGAGCAGCCACAGGGAGAGTAAGCATGCTCACCGCGGTGCTCGACGCGAATGTACTCCTTCCGGCGCCTCTCCGAGACACACTCCTGCGCGCAGCCGAGGCGGGACTATTCGCGCCGAGGTGGTCGGTCGAAATTCTCGATGAAGTTGAGCGCAATCTCATGCACAAGTGGCGGCTTACCGATGAACGCGCGGCCCGTCTCATCACGGTGATGCGCCGACAGTTCAGCGAGGCATTGGTGGACTTCAGCGCCGACTTCGTCGCTACGATGCCAAACGATCCGAAGGACAAACACGTCATGGCCGCGGCAGTCGTCGCCGGAGCGCAGCTTATCGTGACCCACAACCTGCGTGACTTCCCAGAAGTTGCGCTCGCCCCCTACGGGATCGAAGCATGCAGTCCAGATGTCTTCCTGTCGCGGCTCTTGGCTTCAGAAGCCAATGTGATGACACAAGACATCGTACAACAAGCCGCAGATCTCAGGAACCCTCCGATGACCGTAGACGACGTGCTGCATCTGCTGGCGCTACATGCTCCGACATTCGTTGACTTGGTGCGCTCTCGGCTCGACCAACAACCTCCTTCTCAGGGCAATTGAGCGGCCACGAAGGGGAGTCTCCGCGGTCGCTCTGCAAGTTCACCTCGCCGCCTACTTGTCGCGCTCGGTCTGGGTAAGCGCGGCCTGGGCTGCCGCCAGACGGGCGACCGGGACGCGGAAGGGCGAGCAGCTCACGTAGTTGAGGCCGACCTCGTCGCAGAAGGCGATGCTGTCAGGGTCGCCGCCGTGCTCGCCGCAGATGCCGATCTCTAGCTCCGGGTTTGCTGCGCGGCCCTCCTCCACGCCGATGCGCACCAGCCGCCCGACGCCTTCGCGGTCGAGAGTCTGGAACGGGTTGGCTTTGAGGATCTTGACTGGCTCGCTCAGCCCCGGCTCCTCCAGCCCCTCGACGTACTTCATCAGGAACTTGCCCTCGGCGTCGTCGCGCGACATGCCGAAGGTGGTTTGCGTCAGGTCGTTGGTGCCGAAGCTGAAGAAGTCGGAGACGGCGGCGATCTGGCCGGCGGTCAGCGCGGCGCGCGGCAGCTCGATCATCGTGCCGAATTTGTAGTCCACGCGACCGCCCGACTCCGCGGTGATCTCCTCGGCGACGGCTTCGAGCTGGCGGCGCACCTCCTTTAGCTCGTTGACGTGGCCCACCAGCGGGATCATGATCTTGGGCTTGACGGTGATCCCCTCGCGCGCCACGTTGGCCGCCGCTTCGAGGATCGCGCGCGTCTGCATCACGTTGATCTCAGGGAAGAGCAGGCCCAGGCGGCAGCCGCGCAGCCCCAGCATGGGGTTCATCTCGCGCATGCCCTCGACGGCCCGCAGCAGCGCGCGCTTGCGCTCCAGCTCGTCGGGCTCGCCGCCCTTGTCCTCCAGCCGCGTGACCTCGACCAGCAGCTCCTCGTAGCTCGGCAGGAACTCGTGCAGCGGCGGATCGATCAGGCGGATGACGACTGGGTAGCCCTCGCCGGTGTCGGGGTTGCGCATGGCGCGGAAGATGCCCTCGAAGTCTGACCGCTGGAAGGGCAGCAGCTTGTCGAGCGCTTCCTGCCGCTCTTCTTTGGTTGGTGCGAGGATCATCTGCTGCACGATCGGCAGGCGCTCGGCCTCCATGAACATGTGCTCGGTGCGGCAGAGGCCAATGCCTTCGGCGCCGAAGGTGACGGCGCGCGTGGCGTGATCGGGATAGTCGGCGTTGGCCCACACGCCCAGACGGCGGAACTCGTCGGCCCAGCCTAGCAGCGTGCGCAGGTCGCGCTCTTCCTCGAAATTCGGCTCGACCGTCTTGATGGCCCCGGCGTAGACTGTGCCGGTGGTGCCGTCAATGGCGATCTCGTCGCCCTCGTGGATCACCTGCCCGGTCGCCTTGACCTGGAAGAGCCGCTGCTCGTAGTCTACGCGGATGCCGTCGCAGCCGACGACGGCGGGGCGGCCGATCTGGCGCGCGACTACCGCGGCGTGGCTGGCGGTGCCGCCCAGGCTGGTGAGGATGCCGCGCGAGGCGGCCATGCCGTTGAAGTCGTCGGGGCTGGTCTCCTGGCGCACCAGGATCACGCGCTCGCCGGCCTTGGCGGCAGCCTCGGCGCGGTCGGCGTCGAGGATCGCCTTGCCGACGGCGGCGCCCGGCGAGGCGTTGACGCCCTTGGCCAGTTCTTTGCCTTCTTTCTGCGCCCGCTCGATGTCGTCGGGGTCGAAGCGCGGCAGCAGAAGCTGCACCACCTGGTCCGGCTCGATGCGCCGCACCGCCTCTTCTTTGCCAATCAGCCCCTCGGCCACCATATCCACGGCGATCTTGACGGCCGCGGCGGCGGTGCGCTTGGCGCTGCGGGTCTGGAGCATGTAGAGGTGGCCGCGCTCGATGGTGAACTCGAGGTCCTGCACGTCGTGGTAGTGCTGCTCCAGCCGCTGGGCGATGGTCTCGAACTGCTCGGCGACGGCGGGCATCTCTTCGGCCAGGCGCGAGATGGGCGCGGTGTTGCGGATGCCGGCGACCACGTCCTCGCCCTGGGCGTTGACCAGATAGTCGCCGTAGAGCTGGCGCTCGCCGGTGGAGGGGTTGCGCGTGAAGGCGACGCCGGTGGCGCTCTCGTCGCCCATGTTGCCGAAGACCATCGTCTGGACGTTGACGGCGGTGCCGAGATCGTGCGGAATCTTGTGGAAGTTGCGGTAGTCGATCGCGCGCTTGTTGTTCCAGGAGGCGAAGACGGCCTGGATCGCCTGGCGCAATTGCTGTTCCGGGTCTTCAGGGAAGGGTTGGCCGGAGACGTCACGCGCGATCTGCTTGAAGTCGGCGACCATCCGCTTGAGGGCGTCGGCGGGGATCTCGGCGTCGGTCTGGGCGCCGGTCTGCTGCTTGTACTCCTCGATCTTGCGCTCGAAGAGGTCCGCTTTGGCGTCGAGCACGATCTTGGAGAACATCTGGACGAAGCGGCGGTAGGCGTCGTAGGCGAAGCGCTCGTCGCCACTGAGGGCGACGATGCCCTGGATGGTGTCGTCGTTGAGGCCGAGGTTGAGGACGGTGTCCATCATGCCGGGCATCGAGAACTTGGCACCGGAGCGCACGGAGACGAGCAGGGGGTTCTGGGCGTCGCCGAAGGTCTTGCCGGTCTGCCGCTCGACGTGGTGCAGGGCGGCGAGGGCCTGGTCCCACATGCCGGCGGGGAACTGCTTGCCGTCGTGGTAATAGGTATTGCAGGCTTCGGTGGTGATGGTGAAGCCGGGCGGGACGGGCAGGCCGGCGTTGGTCATCTCGGCGACGCCGGCGCCTTTGCCGCCGAGCAGGTCGCGCATCTGGGCGTTGCCTTCGGAGAAGAGATAGACCCACTTGTGCGGTGAGCTTTTCACCGCGTCTTCGAGCGTCACAGTCTTGGCCTGCGTCATAGCATGTTCCTCCTGGTTGTATGCCGGCGCACCGCCGGTCACGTCAGGTCGTGTCGGAGCAGGATGGGGATATCAGACGCCGCGCTGATCCGTGGGGCGTGGCGCCTCCATTATACCCAGTTGCAGCATCCCGCTTGCCGAGATGGGGCCTGACGGGGAACGCGAAGAACGCGAAGCAAGCGCGGAGGACGCGAAGGCAGAGGAAGGTACGGCGAACGCGGAGGACGCGGAGGGGCGCGGAGGACGCGAAGACAGAGAGCAGAGATTAACCGCAGAGGACGCAGAGGATGCAGAGGATGCAGAGGATGCAGAGGATGCAGAGGCGTAGGAACGGGCGAGTGGTGACGGAAACGCGGTAGGAGCGATGGGTGGATAACGGCAGAATCACCTTCCGTTGACCTCGGCACAGGCGTGGGCGCCGGGACAGCGGGGAGATCGGGTGACGTGGGCGTGATGCGAGGGATTGCCGTTTTTGCCGCTGATTCAATTTGAGGGGATCGCGGCGCGGGCTGGAGATCGGCGGGTGGGGCGGCGGGTGCGGACGGTGCGGGAGGAGGGCCGGCGGATGAATCCGCGCCGAGGGGCCTTGCGGCCACGAAGTCCGCGATGGGCGGGCTGGAGAGCGATGTTGGCTGCGGAATGAGTCCGGTGCGACTTAAGGTTCTCGGGCTTTCCGCTGTCTGTTCGTCGCGCCGCATAGACTCACGAAACGGCTCCATATGAGCCGGTGCCTACCGTGCTAGAATGCGGATATGCGGTGAGGGCAGCGCATGCCACGCAAGCTGAGACAGTTGCGGTCGGAATTGCGCCGCGGCAGGTGGTCAATTGACCGGCAATCCGGCACGAGTCATCAGATCTGGAAGCATCCGCTCGTGCCGGATCGGGAGGTCAACCTGGCCGGTCACGATGGCGACGATGCAAAGCATTACCAGGAGCGAGACGTACGCGAGGCGCTGCGTCGCTCGCGCGAAGTTGAGCGGAGGAGGCAACAGCCATGAGTGCGGCCGAGCCACGATATACGATCGTCATCCAGTGGTCCGACGAGGATCAGGTGTATATCGCTAGTCTGCCTGAGTGGGGCGATCTGATGCACACGCACGGCGACACCTACGAGGAGGCGCTGCAACGCGGGCGCGAGCTGATCGACCTGTTGATCGAGTCGCGCCGCGCACGGGGCGAGGCACTGCCGGAGCCGCAGGTATTCGCGACGAGCGCATGAGTGAGCAGAGGGATCGGCGGGTGAATTCCGCGTCGAGGCGCCTGCGGCGACGAGAGCCTTGCCCGCGCGGGCTGGGGACAGGTGTAGGGGTGCGAAATGTCGCGCAATAGGGGCTGGTGACACCGATGCCGCGCTGTTGAACGAGCTCGCGCGGGGCAACATGGTAATTGGGGCCAGGAGGCGGGCTGAAGTCCCGCGGGTAATCCCGGACGCGGCGTGCGCCAGCAGGCCCGACACGCTGGCATCACTCGTCGCCCGGTGACTGATCCACGTCGAGGAAACGCCTGTCGTCCTCGTCGTCTCTGTCTGGCACGGCCTCCGTGGCACCTGATCCCGCCAGCGGCCAGCCGCCGTGGTCTTCGATGATGTCATCGTTAGGGGATTACTCGTCGTCAGGCGTCTCCTCCTCGGCAAGGCTGCGCTCGTCATCTTCTTCGGCACCTCCGGTCGCGGCGGGTATGCCAACCGGTACGGGGGCTAGTCGAAGTAGTCTCTGCGCAATGGCGTCCATCTCGGCGAGCTGGGCAGCGACCGCCGCCCGGGCACGCTTGCGCGCCGCGACCACGCCGCCCTCGGCCAGATCGAGCGCCGCCACCGCATCGTGTGCCTGCCGGCTTAGCGCCGCGAGCTGGAGATGGTCGGGGTTGCGGGCGTCGAATTGGGGGATGGGGCAGACCTCGAAGGGGCGGCGATGGATGTGACGCGCACCAAACATGCCGCGCGTCTGATGTGCCTTGATGGCCGCATCCACACTCGGGGCGTTGAGCAGCGCGGCCAGATAGTGCCCCTCATCGGGCGTGGCGCAGCGATACCAGTAGGCGGTGTGATCGAGCACGAAACCATGCGGCCGCGTGTGGTTGATGTTCGGCAGAGCGGTGGTGTCCAGGAGGGTGGCGGCGATGTTGCTGCCCGAGGCGTTATAGACGACAAGCTGACATGGCACCGCTGGTTGCTGGGTGACGCCCTGCTGGTAGTTGAAACGATCCCAGAGGCTCATTCCTACTGACTTGCGGTACTTGCTCCACAGCTTCTCCGCGGGGGCGAACCAGCCGTCCGCACTGCGGGCGTACTGGATCGAATCGCGCATCTCGTCGATCGACATTGGCAGGAACCGCTCGACGCGCTCCTCTCCCGGCAGGTCGGCAACCTGCGACGGCAGGCCAATGCGGATTGGCAGGGCGGCGAGATTGAAGCGCCGCACGCCGAAGGGCACTAAGTTCTTGCTGACCAGCGTGGCGTAGAGGAAATCGCCGTCCACGTGGCCTTCGAGCGCCAATTGCTTCCATGGCTCTTTGGCCTCGGTCGCGGCATCGGGATCGGTGCGCACGATGGTGCTGGTGGCAAGCTCGCTGGGTTTCAGACCGGGCTGCGCCGCGGTCACGAACGTGAGGGTGCGCGGGTACAGCGTGGCGCCGTTGATGACACGTGGATGGTAATATAGCGACGCGATCTCGTCAGTTGCCGTGAAACTGGTTGTGCCTGCCATATGCGAGAGCGCCACGCGCGCATGCGCGAGGTCGCATTCCTGGCTCGGGAGGCGGCCGGCGTAGATCGTGGTCGGGATCTCTTCAACACTCAGGGCGCCTAGGTGGCGGATCAGGACGCACGAGGGCACGCGGAATAGCGGCGCGACGTCATCCAGGTCGAGAATACGCGAGAAGCCAAGCTGCTGGAAGCGCCGATGCTGCTTCGCGCCAGTGAGCGTGCTGCGGGGCATCACGAAAGCGATGATGCCCTGGGGCAACAAGAACTCGCGCCAACAGTGCTCGTAAAAGACGGTCGAAAGCTCGATCTGCGTGTTCAGCTT
>DASVAA010000078.1:0-56235 GCA_036376595.1 Ktedonobacterales bacterium
GAACGCTGCCCAGAATGTGTTGGCCGCCGGACGGGCGGTATCAGCCTGTGGAGAGGCGGTCAGACCGGGAAGGGTTCGCCCCGACGCGGCACGCCTCAGTGAAGCAGGAATCCCCTGCCTTTAGGCGTGGGGAGTTGTCAAGAGACGTGCCTCGTCGCTCTGCCGCATTCGTGTTGTGTGAGGATGTCTCTGCATGCGCGATTCCCGCCGCCTGACCCTTCGCTCGTCGACCGCGCTTGCACGCGATGGCGCGCCTTCGCTGCTCGGCCGCGTGCCGCCGTCGGTGCTGATCCTGCTCTCGATGACCTCGACGCAGATCGGCGCTGCGCTGGCGACCCATCTGTTTGGCATCGCCGGGCCGGGCGGCACGGTGCTGCTGCGGATCGGCTTCGCGGCGCTGATCCTGGTGCTGAGCCAGGGCGGCCTGCCAACGCGCGCTCTGCACCTGACTCGCCGCGCCTACGTGCCGGTCGTGCTCTTCGGCCTGACGCTCGCCTGCATGAACTTCAGCTTCTATTCGGCGCTCGACCGCATTCCGCTGGGCATCGCGGTAACGATTGAGTTCATCGGGCCGCTGGGGGTCGCGGTGGCGGGGTCGCGCCGCGCGCTCGACTTCGTGTGGGTGGCGTTCGCGGCGGGCGGCATCTTGCTCTTCGCACCCTGGACTGGCGCGCGATTGGACCCCTTCGGCGTGCTGCTGGCGCTGGTCGCCGGGGGGCTGTGGGCCTGCTACATTCTGTTGAGCGCGCGCGTGGGGCGCAGCTTCCCGGGCAGCAGCGGGCTGGCGCTGGCGATGTGCATCGGCGCGCTGGCGATCCTGCCAGTTGGCGTGGTCAGTGCGGGCACGACGCTGCTGAGTCCGCTGCTGCTGCTGGCCGGCTGCGCGGTCGCGCTGCTCTCGTCGGCGATCCCGTACTCGCTGGAGATCGAGGCGTTGCGGCGCATGCCCACGCACATCTTTGGCATCATGATGAGCCTGGAGCCGGCGGTGGCGGCGCTGGTGGGGCTGCTGCTGCTGGCGGAGCGGCTGAGCGCGCGCGACGTGGCCGCGCTAGCGCTGGTGACGGCGGCGATGCTGGGCGTAACACTGCGCAACCGCCGAGGCGCGGTATAACTCTTGCGCGTGCTCCCCTGGTATAGGCGCCGTTCAGCCGGCATAGCGCGCTGGCGGAACAGCGCTGTATCGGCCCATGTGGAGGACTCACCATGGCCAGTCAGCAGCAGGACGATCAGCAGCAGGGGCAAGGCATGACGAGTCGTGTCGGCTTGGTCGAGATCAACTGGCCGCAGACCTTCGGCTACTACGGCGGCATCGGCGTGGCTCTCGCCCTGGAGCTGATTGAGCCGCCGGTCGCGATGTTCATCGCCGCTATCCCGCTCTTCAAGATGTTCAGCCACCCCCGGATGCCGATGCCGGCGCGCGTGGTCGGCCAGGTGCTCGAAGGCGCGGCACAGCCGGTGGGCGGGGCCGACGAGGCGACCATCCATCTGGCGCACGCGGATCAGAAGTCAGGGCGCACGAAGCAGCGGCGGCACGCACCGCACAGCGGCGGCTCGATCTGGACCGAGGCGCGCGCGATGGCCAACCGCCAGAGGCAACGGCGCCAGCAGGCCGGGCGGCAGCAACAGCAAGCGTCAGCAGGGTAGGTGATCCTCACCCCTCCCGGCTCCCTCTCCACGCTGGGAGAGGGAGTGCCAGAGGACGAGAGGACGGGGAATGCGAAGTCGCGATAGCCAGGCGCGAAGACCGCGCTGAACCGCGCAGGCCGTTATGTCTCGTCGCTTGCGTTGAAGGGCCGTGGGAACGGCGCCGGCTCGTACTGGATGAAAGCCGGCGGGAACGTGTTGAATGACGAGCCGAGCGCCGCCGCCTCCGCATCCATCACCTCAGGATGTGTGATGTTGCCCCAGTGGCCGGTATCAAGCCGCTGGATGAGCGTCTGGAAGGCCGTCACCGTCTCGGCGGGGGTGAATGCGCAGTGCCCCGCGCGATGGACGAACACCTCTTGAAGCAGGCTGTTGTTGCCCGCCGCGCGCACGGTGTCGGCGTAAGCGCGCTCATCCTCGGTGATCACGAGGCCGTCGCCGGTGGTGTGCATCGTCAGGACGGGAATGTTGTTCAGGTTGCCGTTGAAGACGATGTACCGGTCCAGATAGCTCACTGCGCCGGGGTCGGCGGAGATGCGCGGCGCGCTTGCCAGCGTGGCGAGGTCCGCGCTCAGGTCGAGTCCGGCCTGCTTGTAGAGCACTTCAACCTCACGGTTGTCTATCGAGCGCTCAAGCTGGACTCGGTAGTCTATGCCGGTATTCCAGGAGGGATTGCCGCCCGCGCGCGCCTCCAGCTCGGCCCGCAGCGCGAAGAGGAACGGGAAGTCCACCTGCTGATCCCAGAGGAACTGATTCTGCTCCTGCGCCGCGTAGTCGTCGGGCGCCGGCTCAGGCGATCCAGGGGTGAACCAGCCAGGTCCATCGCCCATCGCCGCGACCAGCGCCAGCCGCGCGCGGCCCTGCGGGGTGGCCTGGGCGGCGCTCAGAATCTGCTCGGCAAGTCCCAGGTTCGCGCCGGGGTGGGTAATGTCTACGACCTGCAAGCTACTGGTAGGCGCCAGCAGCGTGCGGAAGACGAACTCAGCGTCCAGCGCCACATTCCAGGTGCCGACGCCGCCCGCGACGACACCGCACATCGGCAGGGCGGCATCGAAGCGGCCTGGATCGAGCTGGACAAGGCCGGCGGTGATGATCCCGCCGAGCGAGTGCCCCCAGGCGATGGTGCGTGACGGCTGACCGAACGTCTGGTCGAAGTAGTCGAGCAGCGCAATCTGGTCGTGGAACGCCTGCTGGAGCGCCCAGCCAGTGGTGCTGTAGGATGAGCCGGCGAGCGCGTAGCCGTGGGCTAGCAGCCAGGCGCCGGTGACGGGATCACCGACGTCCTGGGCGAGATTGGGCGAGCCGGGCGCGACGTAGCCGTGGCTGTAGAGCACGAGGGTGCCGTTCCAACTGGCCGGTATGTCAATCTTATAGGCCGCGCCGTCGATCGTGCCGGTGTAGGTGCCGGCCGTGGGGGCGGCGTGAGCGTTGCGGACGGCGACGGAAGAGAAGAGCAGGCCACTCACGAGTGCGAGCAGCGCCAACAACACCACCAGACGCGACTTCATTGCCGCACCTCACCTCGGTTTCTCGTCACGCTCCTCAAAGAGGGGCGTTATCCTCAATCCACACGTGCGCGAGTGGGTCGAGCGCCACGTGGGCGCTTGCATGGGGGAATCGCCGACATTCATCGAGGAAACAAGCCATGGGACACGAAAACGTTGGAGTTGCGGCTGCCACCACCTCCCCTCTCTCCCTCATGTCTCTGTGTGTCCGGCAAGGAGATACGCCGTTGTGGTGATGGTCTACGGGGTCGGGTTACATACCGTGCGACGAGAGCAGCGCGGCGATGCGACCAGGCGTCTGCAATGCAGTGTAGGCGCGGGCTGACGCGGCGTGCAAGAGCGGCGGCGGCACGCTCCGCGACCGAGAGCATGCGGGCTAGCTCGGATTACATGGACACGATGCGCTGGGCGAGCGAGTCGTAGGGCGAGAACATGGGCTGAAGTCCCACGGGTAATCCTCTGCTGCCGTGGAAGCAAAACCGGCTTGCCGTGGGTGGAGCATTCGAGCTAGCCGAGCGAGGTCGCTGGGGCCGGCGGCAGGGCGTACAGACTGGGCCGAGCGGGAGCAGGGGCGAGCAGCTTCAGCCCGCTGGAGGTCTTGCCCGCCAGCAGGCCGGTCAGCGCGCCGGCGCCGATCAACGCCCAGCCCGCACCACCCGGCAGCGCCAGGCCGAGGAACGCGCGTAGCGGCGGGACCGCCAGCGCCACGCCGAGCAGCGCCGCCGCGCCGCCGATCGCGCCCAACACCGCCGGGTTCATCCCGTCCTCCGCCGTGCCCACGTCCAGTGTTTGGGCGAGCTGCGTGCTGATGACGCTGGCGAAAGCGACGGTGCGCGCCTGCGGCAGCGGCTCCCAGATGCGCGCCAGCAGGTACGCCGCCAGCGCCGTGCCGCCCGTCAGCGCGCCGCGGCGTAGCACGTCGTCGCGCAGCGGCCGATCGAGCGCCGCCGTGCCCTCGCGCGCCAACCCGGCCAGATGCCGGTGCTCTGGCTGCTGCAAGGCCACCGCCAGCCCCGGCAGCACGTCGGTGATCATGTTCACCACCAGCACCTGACGCGCGGTGAGCGGCGAGGCGAAGCCCAGGGCGTTGGCGCCGACCACCAGCCCCAGCTCGCCCAGGTTGCCCCCCAGCAGCAGGCCGATGGCGCGCCGCATGTTCCGCCAGAAGCCGCGTCCCTCGACCAACGTCTCGACCAGCGTCGCGAAGTGGTCGTCCGCCAGCACCACGTCCGCCGCCTGTCGCGCCACCTCCGTTCCGCCACGACCCATCGCCACGCCGACGTCGGCTAGCCGCAGGGCTGGGGCGTCGTTGACGCCGTCGCCGGTCATCGCCACGGTGTGGCCGCCACGGCGCAGGCTCTCGATGATGCGCACCTTGTCGAGCGGGGTCGCCCGCGCGATGACCGCCGTGCGCTCCAGCCGCCGATCCAGGTCCTCGTCGGGCAACTCGGCGATCTCCGCGCCAGTGATGATCTCGCCGTCGCGTGGCCCGCCGTAGGGGCGTCCGGTGGACGCCAGGATGCCCGCCTCGCGCGCGATGGCCCGCGCCGTGGCTGGGTGGTCGCCGGTGAGCATCAGCACGCGCACGCCCGCGTCGCGGCAGCGCCGCACCGCCGCCGGCACGCCTGGCCGTAACGGATCGCTGATGCCGATGAAGCCCAGCGCGGACAGCCTCCGCAGGTTGTCGGGCGGATCGTCAGGAGGCCCTTCGGCGACCATCAGCACGCGCAGGCCGCGTTGGGCGAGGTCGTGCGCCTGGTCGAGCAGCTCCTCGCGCGCCGCGTCATCAAGTGGCAGGTCCTCGCCATCCAGACCTTCCGCGCTGTGGCGCACGCTGGCGCAGCGCGGCACCAGCACCTCCGGCGCTCCCTTGACGCAGAGTCGGCCTGCCACCAGCGTCGCATGGAAGCCACGCGCCGGATCGAACGGCGACTCGGCCTCGCGCTCGGCTCGTAGCGCATCGCCCAACCCCGCCTCCTCGGCGGCACGCACCACCGCCACGTCGGTTGGGTGCGACCTGGCGCCCGCGGCGTTGGGATGCGGGCTGGCGAGTGCTCCCACCAGCAGCACCTCGCGTTGCGTCGGACCGAGGCGATCGTCGGGTAGCGTCACGGTCTGCTCGGCATCAGCGACGACGCGCACCGCCAGTCTGCCCTGCGTGAGCGTGCCGGTCTTGTCGGCGCAGGCCACGTCCACACGGCCAAGCGCTTCGACCGCCGGCAGGCGGCGTGTGAGCGCATGGCGCTCGGCGAGCCGGCGCGCGACCCCCGCCTCGGCCACCTGCGTCAGGAGCGGCAGGCCCTCCGGAACCGCCGAGACGGCTACCGTGGCGCCGATCGCGAGCTGCGAGAGCAGCGAGCGCGAGCGCAGCAGGCCCGACGCGGTGACGATCGCCCCGCCCACGACCGCCAGCGGCAGCACCAGACGCAGCAACTGGCTCAGTCGCGCATCGAGCGGACTCTGCGGCGACGGCTCGGCGGCCAGCGCCGCGGCGATGGATCCCATGCGCGTCTCACGCCCGACGGCTACAGCCACCGCGCGCCCATCCCCTGTGACCACCGCGCTGCCATCCAGCACGACCCGGCCCGCGTCGGTGGCGGCATCGGGCGCCTTGGGCACCGGCAACGACTCGCCTGTCAGCGCCGCCTCGTCCACCTCCAGGCCCTGCGCCTCCAGCACGCGCGCATCCGCCGTCACCTGGTCACCCGGTCCCAGTAGCAGCACGTCGCCCGCCACCACCGTGACCAGCGGCACACTTTGTGGGTGCCCATCGCGTAGCACACGAGCGGCCGGGGCTGAGAGCTGCGCCAGCGCCTCGGTCACGCGATCGGCCTTGCGTGCTTCCCACGCGCCGAGCAGCACATTGGCCGCCAGCGTCGCACCGATGATCGCCACGTCGGCTGGCGCGCCGAGCACGAACGAGATGCCGGCGCCAACCGCCAGAATGCCGGACAGCGGTGAGCGCATTTGGTCGAGCAGCGCACTTGCGAGGCTGCGCGGCCGATACGCCGGGACCGCCTCACGCCTGCGCTGCGCCGCCTGTGCGCTCGTCAATCCATCGGCACTGGACTGCAGTTGGCGCAGCACATCGGCGATCGCGCGTGCGCCCCAGCGCTCCGGCCGCGGGTCGGCGATCGCGGCCATCTCAGCTCCCAGCCGCGCGCCACCACGCAGGCGCAGCAGGCCATCGGCCAGCGCCGCCAGCGCCGCGACGTAGACGCCACGCGCGGCGATCCGCACCCCTGGCGTGCTGCGGATGCCCCAGATCGCGCCGAAGACGTTGCTCGCCGCCGAGTAGACGACGCTATCGCGCACCGCCGCGTCGCGGCGCGCTCCCGCCTCGACCACCGCCGCCACGGCGCCCAGGTCGGGCGCGATCAGGTCAACTCGCGCGCCCAGCGGCTGTCGCTGCCCGCCGTCGAGGCCGATGGCGAGGTCACAGGCCGCGAAGGCTGCCGCCGCCTGCGCACCGTCGGCGACGAACGCTACGACCTCGCCGCGCGCCTGGCGTGCCCGGATCGCCGCCACGGCGTCGTCACGCGGCACCAGCCCGATCTCGGCGCGCCAGCTTACCCCACGCGCCATCAGCTCGTCGCCGCCGGGCAGCATCGCCAGCAGCACGCCATGCCGCCGGCAGGTTTCGACCAGCTCGGCGACGCCCCGCGCGAGCCGTGGGCGCAGCGCGATCAGCGCGAGCGGCTGCAATTCTCCCGCCGACGGGCGCACCCCATGCGCCGGGCGTCCACCGGACGCCTCTACGCCGTCCTGATTTTCAGGCGCCTGGGTAGACGATTCGCGGCGGAGCAGCAGCACGTATTCGCCGCGCTGGCGCAGGGCCGCGGCTCGTGGGGTCGCATCCCACTCCTTGACCTGCCCCAGCGTGTAGCGTACGCCCGCTATCGCGGCTGAGGCAGTCGTGCCGTCGAAGCGGCCATCAGTTGCCGCCGCGGCGCGCGCCGCGCGGAACGCGCCACCCCACGGATTGCCGGCCGCCGCCGCCACGCCACGCGCCCGCGCGATCAGGTCTTGCGCCTCGATCTCGTCGGTCAGCGGCACGATGCCGGCGATCTCGAAGCCGTCGGTGACGACACGCGGCCCGTCCAGCAGCAGCACGTCGGGGCGGCGGATGGCCCGCTTGGGCAGCGTCGTGACGACGGTGACGCCGCCGCGGATGACGCGCGCCGAGGCGCCCAGGTCCGCTGCCTCCATGCCAATCACCGCCGCCCGCGGGTTGACGAGCAGCAGCGCGGCGAAGGTGCGCGAGTACGAGCGTGTCAGCAGGGCGGTGAGCGCGGCATAGCCCAGCGCGGCATAGCCCGTCACCCGGATGTAGCGGTCGTAGAGCGTGGGCGCGATCGGCGTGGGGCGCGGCTGTGGCGTGAAGGGGGCGCCGGCTTGCATCTCCAGCACGAAGGGGCCGCCAAAGAGTCGCGTGCCGGCCGGAACCGTCGCCTGCGGCATGAGCGCGAGGGGCTGGCCGCTGCGCCCGGTCGCCACACCGTAGCCCTCGATCACCTGCGCATCGAGCGGCACGCGCTCGCCGGTTTCGATGCGTACCACCGCGCCAGGGGTAGCCGCCGCCGAGCCGTCCACGCGCGCCGAGTAGCGCTCGTAGGCCGCGCGCCGCGTCTGGACCTCACTCAGCAGCCGCACCGACTCCACGCCGGTCACGCCCAGGCCAAAGGGGCTGTTCGAGAGGGCGAGCGCCAGGATGTTGGGCAGCGAGAGCGCCAGGTCCGCGATGTTGGGTCCCAGCAGCTTGCGCAAGCCGTTGCGCACGATGGGGAAGCCACGCACGATGCCCAGCACGCCGGCCACCTGCGCCGCCACGGCGCTGCCCAGCGGCGGCTCCTCGACCTGTGGCAACTGCTGGACGGCGATCAGCGCGGCGCCAACGGCCACGCCGATGGTCCGGGCGATGCTCTGCACCAGCGGCTGTGGGTCGAGCGGATCGACGGGGCGATCCTCGCCGGGCGTGTCGGGCAGCTCGACGTCGGCCACCAGCGCGATCAGATCGTCCAGGTCGGCGGCGCCGTGCTCGAACTCAACCAGCACGCGCCCGGTGAGCGGATTCGCCAGCGCCCGCACGCCGTGGTGCTGCTGCAGCAGATCGACCACCCGCCGCGCCAGGTGGGGGTTGTGGTCCAGGCCGCGCACGGCGATCCGCGCGCGCACCGTCTCGCCGTGGCGTGCATGCCTGGCCGGCGGCGCGGCAGGCTCAGGGCGCAGGTCATCGGCGTGCGCCAACAGTGTGCGCGCCGCGGCGAGGATGGCCTCCGTGCCGGTCTGGCGGGGATCGTAGGTCACGAGCACGTTGCGCGTGAGCGGATTGGCCTGGGCGCGCTCGACGCCCGGCAGCGCGCGCAGCCGCGCTTCCACCTGGCGCTGCCCCACGCCGCTCCAGGCGGCCAGATGCAGCCGCAGGCGGCCTGGCACCGCGCTCATGACCTGAGGCTCCGCCTCGGCTACCACGCTCATCGCATCGCCGTCTCCAGGTCGCCATCGCCACGCGGCATGTGTGTGTCAGCGAGTCCTCAGCCTTACGAGGGCGGGGACTGGCTCTCCTTACGCATGGCTTGCGCCTCGGCCCAGATGTCTTCGGCTTCTTCGCGCGCCCGCGCCGCCGCCTTCTGCACGTTCGATCCGACAGTTGAAGCGAAGGCGCCCAGCCGCTGGCCCCACTCGGTCAGCAGGACCTCGGCGCGCTCCCTGGCGCGCTCGTACTCCGGGCCGATGTTCTCCGGCGTCAGGTGGGCGTTTTCATCCGGTGACGCGCTCATACGGGGTGCTCCTCCGGCACGGCCTCGGAGCTGCTGCCCATCTCCGGCGCGCTGCCGGTGCTGGTGGCGCCATTAGCCGCGGCGCTGGCCCGCGATTGCTTCGCCTGCGCGGCGTTCTGCTGCGCCTGCGTCGCCGCATTCTGGACTGTCTGCCCCACGCCCTCGGCTGTCTGTTTGATGGCGTCCCCAGCTATCAACAGGCCGGCCAGACCGGCCACCGCACCGCGGCGCAGGATTTTGCGCACCTGCGGTGACGCCAGCGCCCCAACCACCGCGGCGGTGATGCCAACCTCCGGCGAGAAGAAGTCTTCGAGATCCATAACTGCCCCCAAGCACAACGCGGCGCGCGCACTCTCCGGCGCCCGCCGTATTGGGCTGTTCAGCCGCAAACCGCATGCCAGACAACTGACTCCCCCTCTCCCTGCCAATATAGGGGCGAGACATGTCTCGCCCCAGCCTCCGGCACCCCCGCGTTGTGCCGGAAGAGGAGGCCGGGGGTGAGGGCACCTAATACTCACCTGCCTCGTCGGCCATGCGCACGATGCGCGGCGTGAACTTGCCGATCACCTCGACCAGCTCGTCTTGCGCCGCGATCACCGCCTCGATGTCCTTGTACGCCTGGGGCGACTCGTCCAGCCCGCCACCCAGCAGCGTGATACCGCGCGCCCGCAGGTACTCATCGCGCGCGGACTTGCTGATGCTGTTGAGCGCGGGGCGCCGGCCCATCCGCCGCCCCGCGCCATGCGAGGCGGATTGCAGCGACGTTGGCAGCCCCTTGCCACGCACGACGTAGCCTGGATCGCCCATCGAGCCGGGGATCACGCCGAGCACGCCGGGACCGGCTGGCGTGGCGCCCTTGCGATGCACGATCGCCTCGGTCCCGTCAGGCAGGCGCTCAGGAAAAGCAAAGTTGTGGTGGTTTTCGACCACCGCTGCCTCCGCCAGTCCCGCCGCGCGCGCCACGCCGTGGTGGATCACCTCGTGATTGGCGGCGGCGAAGCGCCCGGCCAGCTCCATCGCCAGCCAGTACTCCTGCCCCGCCTCGCTCGCCAGGTCCAGCCAGGCGAGGTGGCGCAAGGACTTGTCCAGCTTCGGGTGCTGCTGGAAGGCGATGTCGCTGTAAGTGCTGGCGATCTTGAAGCCCACGCCACGCGAGCCGCTGTGCGAGAGCAGCGCCAGGTACTCGCCGGCCTTCAGCCCCAGCTCCGGCTCGTCGGCGTAGAGCCGCAAGACACCCCATTCGACGAAGTGGTTGCCAGTGCCCGAGGTGCCAAGCTGCTGCTCGGCCTTGGGGCGCAGCGACTTCAGCCCGCGCGTCGCCTCCCAGGCGGGATCGTCCAGCACGGGATGCTGCGGGCGTCCACCGGACGCCCCTACTTTGCGCTCCCAGGCGGCGCCCATGCCGAAGCGCGTCTGCTCGACCAGCGCCTTGCGCATCAGCGCTGGATTCTGCCCCAGCAGGTGCGGCGAGACGGGGTAGACCGAGAGCCGCATGCGGCAGGCGATATCCACGCCGACGGCGTAGGGGATCACGGCGCCGCTGGTTGCCAGCACGCCGCCGATCGGCAGCCCGTAGCCCACGTGCGCGTCGGGCATCAGCGCGCCGGCGACGGCCACCGGCAGCCTCAGGGCGTTGCGCATCTGCTCGCTCGCCGCGGCCTCGATCTGCTCCTCGCCCCACACGCCGTACTCCAGCGGCTGATCGCGCAGGGTATCGTCGCGCGGCCCGGCCTCGGCCTGCGCGCGGCGGATGCACTCACGCGCCAGATCGGCCAGCACCGGATCGGTCAGATACTCGCCGGGCTTGGCGCGCACGGCATCGAGCCGGTCGAGCGTTGCCTCGCGCTCGACTCCGGCATCCTCCAGCTTCTGGCCGGCGATCTTCGCCAGCCCAATCACCTTGCCCTGCGGCCAGCCGCGGGCCTTCAGAACCTTCCCGCTCAACATGCGGTTCTCCATCAGGGGCAAACGGGCAAAACAAAAGCGCGGACGCCGTCTCCGCGGCATCCGCGCCTATCGTCGCTGGTGATGTGAGGGCAACTACTCTACGTGCAGGCACCTCCGCGCGCGGGCACAGACGCCGTCTTCGAGACGACCAATGCATTCTTGGTTGTCAAGACGAAACATCGGTGCCCGCATGGCTCTACCCTCGCGCTTCTTCGCCACCACCGCGCCATCACGACTGTCTGCCGCGGCGCCCCGCACTGTATCACACGCTGCGCGCGACAAGCAAGGGCGGCCGTGAAGTCTCCGCGAGTTTTCTGCACGTCCTGCTCGCGCAGCGCGATAGCTTGGCCGGTGCCGAGGCCAGGCAGGCAGTTGGCACTGAGATGTACAGTGTGGTGCTACTCGATGGCTTATCTTTGCTTTGCATCGCTGTCACGGGCTGGCTTTTCGCGTTGGAGCAAGGTAACAATCTCGCCTACGAGGTCGTAGGGAATGGGCTTCTCCAGCGGGAACTGGACCGTGCTCTTGACTCGCTTGTACTTCGCTATCCGTTGCTGGAAAGCCTCGTCGCCCGCCGGGAGCGGATACACGGAGATGTGACGCTTCCAGCCGGCGAAGAACGCCAGGTGCTTGCCATGGAGATCGAAGGTGGGGATGCCGTAGCTCATGGTCTCCACGGCATCAGGCGCCGCCTTGCGGATGGCCTGCCGCACGTTTTCAAGCATGACCCGCACATCGGGCGGGAAGGTCCTGATGTACTCGTCAACGGTTGTGACCGGCCTTTTGTCTGCCACCTGAACCACCGCCTTCAAGGCGAGAACACATCCCTTGGTCAGCATAGCATCTCCCTATTGGCGGTATCTATCGCGGCCACAGGGAGAAGGCCATGCTACAGTCTGGCGGCGGTGGCACACAAGTCGCTAGAATAGCGAGAGCCACGCCACGCGTGAGCCGTAGTCCAGGCGCGCATGTGATGAGATGTGGATCCGCAGAGACAGCAGGAGCCAGGTATTTCGACTTCAAGCAAGGCAGAGAACGCCGTCCAACGGCTGCGGCCAGCGCTCAGGGACGTACGAGCGGCGGCGCGACGGCTAGCCCCTATCGCGCCCGTCGTGACGGTAGCCGTGTGGCTGCTGCTGATGGCCTTCACCTACTTCGTCCAGCAAAAATACTACACCAAGCCCTCCTGGCAGGCAGTCGCGGCCTTCGCCGACATCGGCACCGAGTCCGGCCAGCACCTCGGGCTCGATGCGCTGGCGCTGAACCACAATCGGACCGGCTTCGACGGGCAATTCTTCTACTTCGAGGCGCTGGATCCCAGCCAGCCCATCATCTGCGCCCACCGTCCACCCAACTGTGCGCTCGATCACGCTTTTGGCGAGGTACGCGCCGAGCGCATTCTCTACCCCTACACCGCGTTCGTGGTGTCGCTCGGCCAGCCGCATCTCGTGCCCTATGCGCTGCTGGCGGTCAATTTCGTCGCCGTGCTGGTCGTGACGTGGCTGGTCGGCGTGATGGCCGTGGAGGCGGGCGCGTCGCGCTGGCTTGGCGCGGCGGCGGGTCTCTTCTGCGGCCTGGTGCTGGGCTTCCTGCGCGACGTCGCGGACCCCTATGCCGTGATGTGGCTTGTGGTCGCCGTCTACTTCCTGAGCAAAGAGAAGTATCTCTACACCGCGCTGGCACTCGCGGCCGCGCTGCTCACGCGCGAACAACTGATTTTGACCGTGCCGCTGCTGGCGCTGCCGCTGGTGGTGCAGCGGCGCTGGCGCACGCTGGCGTGGAGCGCGGCCGTGGCGCTGGGGCCGTTCGTGGCCTGGCAGATCGTGCTGCGCATCGTGTGGGGCCGGTGGGCGCTCTTGACGGGCGATACCGCGGGCGCGGGCGTGGACAAATATTTCGTGCCGCTCCCGTTCCACGGGCTGTGGATCGAGAATAAGCGGCCCGAGTTCGGCATGATGGTCGCCTTCGCGGTGGTGCCGCTGGTCTTCGCCTGTGTGCTCGCCATCCAGGCGATCTGGCGCCGCTATCAGGCGGGCGGCTGGCGCCATGCGCTGCTGGACCCGCTGCCGATCTTCATTCTGGTCTACGCGCTGGAGCTGAGTCTGACCGCGGGGATCCTCTGGGGCGATATGTGGACGCCGAGCCGGCTCGCGGCGGAGGCGGCGGTGCTGGGCGTGATCGTGGCGGCGCGCTATGCCTCGCCCTCGACGCGCGCGTCGTACGGGACGCTGACAGCATTCACCGGCCTGGCGGCGCTGATGCTCGTGTTCCCGGCCCCATGACGTCGCGCCACTGAGCAGCCATTGCACGCGAACGGCGGGCGTGATAATCTACGGGATTGGGCCTTCTGCCCGGAGGTCTACGGCGGCGCCACACAGTAGGGGGTATGGACGACATGGACCAAGACGCCATCATCCAGTATGTCACGGACACGTTCGCGGGGATCGAGCTTCTCAGGCCAAGCGACGGCCCTGGCGCGGGCGACACCTTCATCTACTACGACCCTCAGCGCGATCTCGATATGTCGCGCAGCCTGCCCTTCGCCACGATCGTCACCAAAGACTACGGCGAGTTCGATAACACCTCGAACCTCGACCGCCCGGACGTGTTTCGGCTCAACATCGGCGTGAGCCGCGACACCTTTCGCGCGCTCTTTGGCTATGCGCCCGGCGAGGACGCTCCGGCAGGCACCGTCTACGACTTCGCTGCTCTGGACCGGCTGATGCCGCATCCCGTGTACGCGCCGCAATCGTACGTGTGCGTGCTCAACCCCAGCCCTGAAACCTTCGACGCCGCCGTCAAGCCCCTGCTAGCCGAAGCCTACTCCCGAGCCGCTGCCCAGCACGCCGCCCGCCAGACCAAGCGCGACTGAGCAGGCGCCGCAACGACATGGTGGCTGCGGGCGTCACGCTCTGTATCATGCGGCCGGCACATCAATTAAGGGGACGGAGGTGTTCCTGAAATTGCTGCACGTCCCGCTTGCGCTCCAGTGTTGGATATGTGCGAAGTAGATTCAGCGCGTGGTTGGAGCGCGCCAAAGCATTGGAGTATGGAAGCTCGCGCACATACCATGTATAATGGCGGCAGAGCTTGCCTGTGGATGTTCCCAGGGGACGGCGAGTGACGGACTATCAACGCTACGCGCGAGACGCTCTGAATGCAGCCTCGGGCCAGACATTTGTTGCGAGTGGGATTGAGTACATTCTGGGTGGGAAGGTTGGTGATGGAGCCATCGGTGTAGTCAGGCGGGCAAGTGTCCGAGATACGCAACACCCATACGCTGTGAAGTTTCTCGCCCCCGAACCGAAGTACATCGAAGAATCGTCCTTTGAAGATATCCATGCTCGCTTCAGACGCGAGGGCGAGAGAGGTGCTGCGCTGTCGCACGCTCATCTCTCGAAGGTCTACGCCTATGAAGACAACGAGAACGCGGCAAACTTCCGCGACGGCACCGGCCCCTGTAACCCTTTCCTCGTGATGGAATTCGTACAAGGCACGACTCTAGAGCATTTCCTGCAAGGACAGAGAGCCGCTGGGCCAAAAATCAACGTCACGCGAAAGACCCTCCACATTGCTCGCGCCGTCGCAAGTGCGTTGAAGTATCTCCATGTACGGGGCATTGTCCACCGTGATGTGAAGCCGGCCAACGTCTTCTTTACGAGGTCCTTCGGCGATGCCCGGCCGAGCATTGTAAAGCTCGGTGACTTCGGCGTCGTGAAGTGGGGCGATTTCAAAGCCTCTTTGACAACTGGCACACTTACCGTCACGGGCCAGCAAGGATTGGGTACCTGGAAGTACATGTCGCCAGAACATGCGCTGGAGCCGAAGGACGTGGAGGTTCGGTCCGACATGTACTCCTTCGGTATCACGCTCTTTGAGCTATTCACCAATCAGATCCTGCCCAGCCCATTTCACGTCTTTCGCCTCACCCAACAACGTAGCCAACGTGGCACTGTGGTAAGCCGCCTGTACGAGCTTGGACTAGGGCCGCTCGATGGGCAGTATCACGATCTCTTTGAGAGTATCTACGATTGCTTTTTGACAGCACCCAAGAGTCGCCCATCTTCCACGCAGATGGAAGGCAAACTAGGCTATCTCCTCGAGCAGATGGAGGCGGATTAGGGTCGTTGCCGCTAAAAGTAGGTGGCTACGCGCCACATTGTGCTCTAGAGGCGAAGGCCTTCAGCGCACCTACTCCTGGCCCGTCATCCTCATCAGTTGTTCGGCTATGCCACGTATTTGTGCTCGCACCATGGTTTGATTACCGACGCCATTTCGCATATCTTCGATAGCTTGTTGTAGTGCCTGAACTTGACGTTCGAGCACAAGTACCTTACTGTTGGACTCTGCGTATCCCTCCAGAGCGTCATTATGGACGGACAACAACCGTATGGCATCCTCTAGAACGTCTTTACGCTCCGGGATATGCGCGTCTTGCAGCATCCGCATAATCTCCTCGATTCGCGGGTTGAACTCTTGCCTCAGTTGTGAGCGCACATCGCCCAAGCGCCTATTCAATACCGCTCTGAGTTTGCTGTCGTCCAAGCTGTCAGGTGCATCCAGATCTCGGGTTATCTTGATCTCAAGTTCTTTGCCCACTTGATCTGCCATAAGTTGAGTTTGTCTGCGTAGATACACTAGTGAGAATACGCCAGTTAGTATTCCTACGACACCGCCAACCACACCCAGAGCTGTCGTTATGTTGACCATGAAAGCTACTCTCCATGTCGCCACCTGTCATGCTGCGATTTTACACTAAACTAGGCGTGCGGTAGTACTTTCAGCGGTATGGTGATTGGCCGGCGATAGAGCGGGTGATCGCGCCGGCTGAGAAAGGCACGTCAGTTGCAGCAAGAGTCGAAATATCGTGCGCTGAGGACGCGGGAGAGGCGACCGCAGCCACATCGACGCGTCTCGCGGCTTACGAATGTGCAACGTAGAGATTGCATGGGCACGGCTAATCGAGCGGCACGTTGGCCCTCCCAATTCAGCCCTATTCTTGCCCCAGTTCGTGCCGGTTGGCACTGGCGGCAGCCTCGATGAGGTCGCCAGCGCCCAGATTGGTGGGGCCTGTATTGACCAGCACGAGGATCAGACGACGACGCGCATGGCATCCACCACCGCCAGCGCCATGTCCATGCCAAACCGCGCGCCGCGCCGGGAGGGATCGCCGGCGGGATCGTAGGCGGCGAGGCCGATGGCGCGCACGGGCACAGTCTGAGCAACTGCCGCGGCGGCTTCGATCAGGTGGGCGCGTGGCGGCCAAAGCGGCGCAGGGGTGAGCGCGCCCGGCACCTCCTCCGGCCCGGCAACGTCCACGTCCACATGCACGTACCACGCGGGCGCCTCACCAGCCCGCGGACGTAGCGAGGTGCCGAGGCGGCCGGCGACTCCCGGCTCCAGCATGTCGGTGGCGTCCATGCGCAGGATCGGGTGGCGCTCCAGCGCGTCGATCTCAGCTTGGTCGAGATCGCTCGCGCCGATCAGCGCCGCGGCCTCGGGCCGCACTGGAGGCTCCAGTCCGGCAGCCAGGCGCCAGTCGTCAAGGTCCCAGCCGAGGGTGACGGCGTAGGGCATGCCGCCCCACAGGCCGGTCTGCGTCGTCGCCATCGTGTTCATGTCGCCGTGGGCGTCGAACCAGACCACGCCCACGCCCGCGCCACCTGCCGCTCGCGCCACGCCGCCGATGGCGCCGGGCGCATGGGTGCAGTTGCCCTCCAGCACCAGCGCCAGATCGCTGCCGCCCGCGAGCGCGGCATGCACGGCATCCGAGGTGCGGGCGGCGATGCGCCCCAGGTTGGTGACGGTGTCGCGGGTGCGCTCGGCGCGCGGAAACTCGATCCAGACCGGATCGCTCACCGTGTGCCTGCGCCGCTCAAGCTCCAGGCGCAGCCCCTGATCGAGGAACGCCTGTGGGCCGTTGGCAGCTCCCCAACGGGCCACATCTCCTGCGTAGGGGACGCAGATGAGGGCGATCCGCATGTGTTCTCACTCCCTCCCTAGCCCATGGCGATTGGCGATGGCGACGGCCTCGGTGCGGTTGCCGGCGCCCAGCTTGGTGAGGATCGAGCTGACGTGGAACTTGACCGTGCGCTCCGTCACCACCAGCTCGTGCGCGATCTCCTTGTTCTGGAGGCCGCGCATCAGCAGCCGCAGCACCTCGCGCTCGCGCTCGGTCAGCGAGCCGATACCGATCCGTGTCTGGGTATCATCACTCACCTGGCGCATCAGCCGCGAGGCCACCACCGGCTGCAAGAGCGAGCCGCCGCCATGCACCACGCGGATCGCCTGGAAGATCTCGTCGCGCGGCGCGCCTTTGAGCAGATAGCCCTGCGCCCCCGCGCGCACCGCCGCCAGGATGCGGTCGTCGGTGTCGTAGGCGGTGAAGACGATCACCCGCGGCGCGTCCCGCTGCTCGCGTAATCTGCGCATCGCCTCCACGCCGTCCATCTCCGGCATCTCCAGGTCCAGCAGCACCACGTCGGGATGCGCCTCGGCCGCGCGGCGCAGGGCCTCTTCGCCACTGCCCGCCTGCGCCACGACGGCGAAATCGGGCTGCGTCGAGAGGATTGCGGCGAGGCCGTCGCGGACCACCGGATGGTCGTCGGCCAGCAGGATGCGGATCGGGGTGCGGGTGGTGTTCATGACTGCTCCGTGGCCGTGAAGGGAACGGTGACGTCAATGCGCGTGCCGGCATCCGGCGCGCTCTCCAGCCGCAGCGTGCCGCCCAGCAGCTTCGCGCGCTCGCTCAGGCCCACCAGGCCGTAGTGCCCATCCGCTGCCGCGGCCGTCGGCGCCGGCTCAGGCTCGGCGGTATCGAAGCCGCGGCCGTCGTCTTCGATCACCAGCCGCACCTGCTCCGGCAGGGTCTCCAGCCGCAGCGTCACACAGCTCGCCTGGGCATGGTGCGCGATGTTCGCCAGCGCCTCCTGCGCGATGCGATACAGCCCGCTCTCCACACGCACCGCCAGCCGCCGCCGGTCGCCGGCCAGCGTCACACGCACGGGGGGATTGCCCTGCGCCGTCCAGTCGCGCGCCAGCTCCTCCAGCGCCTCGCCCAGCAGCCGGTCTTCGAGCGGCGCCGCGCGCAGATCGTGGACCGAGCGGCGTGTCTCGTCCAGATTCGCGCGCGCCAACGCCAGCGCCTCGCGCACCACCCGCTGCACCCGCTGTGGGTCCGCCCCGGCATCCAGCAGCGCATCGGCGGTTTCGAGCTGCAGTCCCAGGCCTGCCAGCCCCTGCGCGATGGTGTCGTGGATCTCGCGCGCCAGTCGGTTGCGCTCCTCCGCCGCGCCCAGCCGCGCGCTGGCCGCGAAGAGCCGCGCGCGCTCGATGGCGATGCTGACCATGTCGCCGACGGTGTAGAGCAGCCGCAGGTCGTCGGGACCAAGCTCGCGCCAGTCGCGGCTGGCGACGTTGAGCACACCGAGCTTCTTGCCATGCGCGTAGAGGGGGATGCTGGCGTGGTAGCGCAGGCCGTTGGTGTCGTCCACCAGGCCGGAGAGGCGGCTGCAGCGCACGACATTGACGTTGGCCGCGCCCTCCATGTCGCCATTGCGGTACGTGTCGAGGCAGAAGCACGAGCCGGTCATGCGATGCGGATTCTTGGTCAGCGCGCGCGGCAGGTTCTGCGCCGCGCCGAGGTATGAGGCGCCGGTCTCTTCGTCCAGCAGCCAGATCCAGCCGGTCTCTAGCCCCAACAGCTCGGCCACCTGCGCCAGCGTGGCGTGCAGCGTCTCGTCCAGCGCCACCGAGCCGTTGAGCGCCTGGGCGATGCTGTTGAGGATCTGCAGCTCGCGGTTGAGATGTGCCAGCCGCTCCGCATCCGAAACGCCGCTCGCCATGTCGTCTCGCCGTCCCCGCGATCGCGTATCGCACCGGTGCCGACATCACCACATGCCAGCCCATCCCGGCATTATACCGCGCGGCAGGAGGGTGCGGGGAACGCGGAGGACGCGGAGATTCGCGGAGGACGCGAAGAAGGGAGCAGAAATTCACCACAGAGGAAACGGAGGGCAGAGAAGCAGAGGGAGGAGTAACCGCAGAGGACGCAGAGGACGCAGAGGACGCAGAGGACGCAGAGGACGCAGAGGACGCAGAGGACGCAGAGGACGCAGAGGACGCAGAAGAGGAGAGAGAAGAAACCGGGCAGTGAAGGGGAAGGAGCAAGAGAAGCGAAGCAATTGCGGTGGGCGCAGAAACGTCATTCAGCGCCTACGTGCCGTTCCAGTGTAGGGGCGGGACATGTCCCGCTCGGCGTCTGGCAGTGAGGAAAGCTCTCTCTTCTCCTCCTCCGTTCCCTCCGTTGCCTCTGTGGTTTCTCGCTCTGCGACCTCTGCGTCCTCTGCGTCCTCTGCGGTTTCTTCTTCTGCTCACCTTCTCCGCGGCCTCCGCGATCCTCTGCGGCCTCCGCGTTATCTGTGATTCTCCTGACTACGCTGCGGGCGCACCTGCCGGTGCCGGACCGTTCGGCAGGTCGCCGGGAGCGCGCGGCGGGAGCTGGTAATACAGGTCGACGCCGGTGAGGCCGTTGCGCCAGCTCTTCGCGGCGGCGAGGTCGGCGAGGAAGTCCGTTTCGAGGTCCACGCCCGTCGCCTGCCAGACGAGGCTAATCGCGCGGCGCGCGAAGGCGATGTCGTTGCGCGGCTCGATGCGGTCGAGGTCCTCGAAAAAGAAGCCGCAGCTCGTGTACATGCACTGGCCGAAGTATTCGGCCTCCAGCAGTTGCTCAGCGCGCCGCTGACTGGCCGCGCTGATTGGCCGGCCGTCGTTCCTGCCCTGCGCCTGCCAGAAGTCATCCTCGCTCTGCCAGTCCATGTAGCGCGGCAGGTAGGCATCGCGTGCCGCCCACGGATCGGCCAGCAGCTCGCCGGTCGCGGCGCTGAAGACCTCATGCAGCCGGTCGGCAAGATGGTCGAAGGCCGCGCGCAGCGCGGGCTTCCAGGCGCTATTGCCCTCGGTGCATTCGCAGCCCGCGCTCCAGCGGTCCACGCCGTGCGAGCAGCTCCAGGCGCTGGGCGCGTGCAGCCGCACCTCGCGCTGGGGCTGGTGGTCGCGCAGGTAGCGTGCGAGCGTGGTCACGCCGAAGTCGTAGCCCGCGGCGCCCTCGCGCACCAGATACGAGAGGAACTGGTCGCGCATCGGCTTGTGGTGGCCGTACAGCTCACCGTCGGTAGCGATCAGAATCATCTGATCCTCGCCGCGGTCGCGCTTGCCGCCATCGAGCTGGTGCGGCAGATACGAGGCCGCGAAGGTGTCGGCGTTGGTGGTGGTGTCCCAATCGAACGAGACACCTCCGCTCAGGGGACCGTTGTAGAAGAAGACGGTGATGAAGCGGTCGCCCTTGACGCGCACGCGGTACGGCTCGGTGGGGTCGATCGGCTCGGCGGCCTGCCATGGCGCGAGCACCGTCCACTTGACGCCCTCATCCACCAGGATTTCAAGCGTCTCGTCGTCCACCGCCGTCTCGGCCAGCCACATGCCCTCGGCACGACGGCCGAAGCGGTGCGCGAAGTCGGCGAGGCCCCAGCGGATCTGCGTGATCTTGTCACGGCGCGAGGCCAGCGGCAGGATCGTGTGGTTGTACGCCTGGGCCAGCGCGTTGCCAACGCCGAAGCGCTCCACGTTGAGCCGGTCGGCTTCGAGAATGCGGCGGTAGACGTCGGGATGGGCGCGTTCAAGCCAGGCGGCGAGCGTCGGCCCGATGTCAAAGCTGATGTGCTCGAAGTTGCCGGCCTCGGCGTTGGGCCGGTAGCACTCGGCGGTGATTTTCTCGTTATAGTTCGCGTATGGCGTGGCGCCTGGCTCCGGCGCGATCTGGCGGGTGAATGGATCTTCGCGTGGGGGCTGATAGAAGTGGCCGTGCAGGCATACGAATTGATGAGTATTGGACGACACTACGCACCTGACTTTCCGCGTGTCACGCCGCTGTGACGTGCCCGCGACCCCAACTTCAGAGTCGCGAGCGATGATGCGAGTATAAACGGTTCAGCTTGCCGTTGGCTACACTCTCCTTTGAAGTACCATCTGGATCGGGATATTGGGTTGCGGGCGTGGGGGAGAGTAGGTGACAATGACGGCCTTCCCTGCCCGGTACACGCGACCATGCATGCCAGCGGCGCTTCGTGCGTCTCCGAACGCAAGAAGTAGGCCGTCGCACTACTCTCTTCCCGCTGCCACTCCATCCCTATGATATATACGAACGAATGTTCTGTGCGTTGCCATGCGTTCCGGTTGATGGCCTGCCGCGGCACAAGGTCCGGCGGCTGAGAACGCGAAAGCGCCGCCACCCCGATGTGGGATAGCGGCGCTCCGGCGTCTTGCGCACTCGCGCTAGGCCGTTCTGACGACCTGAGCCGACGTCAGGTACGCCTCGTAGGCCTCGCGCAGCCGCGGGTAGCGCAGCAGGAAGAACCCGGCGTACTCGTGATTGAGCGGCTTGGGCTGCCGGATCAGATGCATGCCGACATCTTTGAGCAGGTGGCTGCCCTTGCGGCCGTTGCAGGCGCGGCAGCAGGCGACCAGGTTCTCCCAGGTGCTCTGCCCGCCCCGCGAGCGCGGGATGATGTGGTCGAGCGTCAGCTCCTTGGAGCGCTTGCCGCAGTACTGGCAGGTCTCGTCGTCGCGCAGCAGGATGTTGGCGCGCGTTGGGCGCAGCACCATGCGCGGCACGCGCACGTTGGCCAGTAGCTGCACGATCACCGGGTCGTCGGCCGGCAGGTGGCGCGTACGAATGCTCTCCTCGATGGTCTTGCGCACCTCGTCGTCCACGAAGGCGACTTTGTTCTTGGACAGCAGCACGACGAGCCGCCGCTCCGGAATGACCGAAAGCGGCTGCAGTGAGGCATTGAGAACCAGCACCGGCATGTGCGACTCCCCTTCTCCTCGAACCACCAGACGAACGCGCGAGCGAACGAGCGAACGGTCGAGACAGGGAGGTGCACTACCGGCACGCGCAAGGGGGACTCGCGCGGGGGCGGCAGCTATCTACGCTGTCTGTGACGACCGCTCAGCGGCCCCACAGGCGGGGTCGAACGCACGGGCATCGGGTTCGTCTCCTCCTCGGTAGGCCGCGATAGCCCACGACAATACGTCACAATACGCAAAAAAGCACGCTCGTGCGGAGGGAAGCTCCACGCGCCGGCGATTCTCTCGACCGGCCCGTGAGCGCGACCCGCGCCCGCATGGCGTGCTCTTCAGCTCGACCCCATCCATCCCTGCTCGGTATCGAAGACCGGGGCAGAGATGGCCCGGTCGGGGTGAGAGGACTCGAACCTCCGACCTCAGCGTCCCGAACGCTGCGCGCTAACCAACTGCGCTACACCCCGAGAGACGATTCTACCGAAAGGCATCGTCATGTGGGCGGCGCCGGGCGAATGAATAACCCCGCTCGACTCCCCACGGCGGGCAGTATAACACATGGCTCTGGGCGACCGCAAGATCAGCTACACCAGCTTCGCCTCACGGTCGGCGAGCCTGGCCGCTTCAAGGTTGCGTGCCGGCGTGCGCGGCGGGATCGAGCAGCCTGGCGCAATCAGCAGACGGCGTCCCTCGGTCTGCGCGATGGCGGCGTCCACCTCGGCGGACACCTGCTCCGGCGTGCCATCCACCAGGATCGTCTTCTCGCTCAGCCCACCCATCAGCGCCTTGCTCGTCTTGCTCAGCGCCTCACCAAGGGATGGATTACCCGGCTGCGTCGCGGCCCACGAGATCGCCGCGACGGGGTAGTCGGCCAGCAGATCGAAGTAGATGCCCGCGCCGCAATTGTGCAGCACATTGAACGGCGCCTTGCCGGCCACCGCCTCCAGCAGTTGCAGGTCGTACTCGCGGCCCCATCGCTTGTACTCGTCTTCAGAGAGCGCCGTCGCGCTCGCCCAGCCGGTGGTGGCGAAGAAGATGCCCGCCGCTCCGGCCTCCAGGCACGCCTGCGCGTAGTCTGCAAAGGTGTGAGTGATGGTCTCCAGCCCAGCCTTCAGCGCGCCGGGATCGTCGTGGATCGCCGTCTTGACCGGCCCCTCCTGGTTGCCAACGAGGTACTTGGCGATCGACAGCGGCGAGAAGATCGTTTGGATGAAATACGCCGTGCCGCGCATGCCCGCTTTGATCTGCCGCAGCGCGTCGAGCTGCTCGCCCAGTACCCCGCTCTGCGGATCGAGCGGCTTCAGCCGTCGGAAGTCGGCTGGCTCCCGCACCGGCACAGAGGTGAAGCTCGGTCCCTTGTTGGAGTCGCCCGACGGCTGGAGCGTCGCGCCCCAGTCTTCGACGTGGTAGCTGGCGCGCGGGTTGACCTTCATCCAGTCCCAATCCCACGTCTGATAATTCTCCAGCATCGCCTCGGCCAGCCCCTGCGCGCTCCACTCCTTGAGATAATTGTGGCCCCACACGCTGATCGGCACCCGGTCCACCGGCTGGCCCTTGAGGGCGGCATTCACGCGCTCGATCTTGTCCATCGATCGTGACCTATCCTTTCGCCTGCTATTGCCGAAAAGGCTGACAGTGGCTGGAGTCAACACGATATTTGCCAGCACCGCTCAGTCAGCCGGGAACGTGCGTGGTGGTGGGAGCGCCTCGCCGTCCGTGGCGGTAGCATCTGTCATCGCTGCCTCCTGCTGCACATACTCTAGCATGCTCCTTGCGCGGCTCTCCAGCTCACCATGCATGCGAACCCCCGGGAGGCGGCCGGGCAGTCTAGTCATACTGATACAGATTGTAGGCGTGCAGGATGGCGATCAGCGACGAGCCGGGATCGTTGTGGTCGGTGTAGTGCCCGGCATCCCAGGGCGACTGGCCCAGCGCCCGCGCGGCGGCATCCACACCCTGGTGCTGCGCGGCCCAGGCAACGCCCGTGTAGTACGACAGGTGCGCGACGTGGATGTAGACGCGCAGGCCGTCCTCGGGGGTCTTGGAGTAGGTGAAGGCGGAGGGCGAGCCGGGGACGTTGAGGCCGCCGATGGTTGGCTCGCCGGGGACGGCGCCGCAGTTGCCAAAGTTGTAGCCGGTGTAGCTCGGCAGATGCCAGCCCTGCTCCAGTCCCCACTGCGCGATAATCATGCTCGTCGGCCAGCCGGTGGCGTCGTGGGCGCGGCGCGCGTAGGGCAGCACGAAGGCAATGAAGTTGTGGACGCCCGACACGGGGCCGTAGTGCGGCGGCTGGGGCGGCGCGGGAGGGACATACGGCGCGGCTCCGGAGCTGGCGAAGAACGCCAGCGGGATGCAGAGCCGCTCGCCGACGTAGATCTGGTCGGGATCGGCAAGCGAGTTGGCGTGGGCGATGGCGAGCGCGCTGGTGTGGTTCGCGGCGCCGAGCTTGCCCAGCGTGTCGCCGGGGGCGACCACATGCCACGCGCACGCTGACTCCGGCGTGACGATTGCCAGGCGCGGCACAATCGCCCAGCCGGCCACCAGCAGAATCATCAGATTTGCCAGCAGCCAGACCCGTGGCAGCTTCATCACGCGCATGTGATTGCCCACCGCGGCGGCGGTCGCCCCATCCGCCATCTCTGCCTTGGGCACGACCCGCGGCGCGCGGCCAGGGATGCGGACCACGACATGGCGCGATGCCAGGTCGGCCAGCCGCCGCGAGACCTGCGCGACTCGCAGCCGCACCGATTGTCGTGCCGGCGGGCGTGGCGTGGGTTTTGGTGCGAGCGTGGCCTTGGGCCTGGGCGTGGGTCTGGGCACGGCGGTCTGGCGCGGACGCACCGGCGCGGACGTGGGCGCAGGAGCGGCAGCCGGATGGTAGTCGGTTGCGTAGGCGGTCGTCTCTGGACCCCACGAGCCGCGAATCTCGCGCGCGATACGCGCGAAGCGCGCGGCACGGCTGGCGCGTGGAGGACGCGCCATGTGCTCGGCCTGCGCACGCGCATCGTAGGGGCGTCCGGTGGACGCCCGCTCGCCCTGTCCGGTGGACGCCCGGCGGGACACAGCTTGGTGGTACGCCGAGAAGTCGAGCCATTCGGGTCGATCGGGTGCCGACAGCTCCGGCGCCCGGGAGTGCGCGACGTACGCCTCCCGCTCGTCATGTGCCTCGCCAGGCCCATCCAGCAGCTCGTCGAGCCACAGGGGCCACTCGGCCTGATCCTCGGGTTGCGCTGGCGTCCAGGCCGATGCCAGGCGCTCGCGCTCGCGCGCCAGCGTCGCCGAGTCGCTCCCGCGCATCCCCATGCCGCTGCCGCCCTTCACGCGCCTGCTCGTTTCCCCTGGCATCAGGCAGTCAGGGGCACTGTATCAGACGGCTGAACGGCGCATGATGAAGCGGGAGAAAAGTACCGGCAGGCGGGCGATGGCAGTCACTCCTCCTCGCCGCGCCAGCGCATGGCGGGTGGCAGCGCCTCCTCGACGCCCAGGATGTCCAGCGCACGGCGGGCGATCAGGTCCACCACCTCGTCCATCATCTGTAGGTGCAGGTAGAACTGCGGCACCGGCGGCACGATGCGCACGCCCAGTCGCGCCAGCTTGAGCATGTTCTCCAGGTGGATCGCCGAGAGCGGCGCCTCGCGTGCCACCAGCACCAGCGGCCGCCCCTCCTTGATGGTCACGTCGGCGGCGCGCTCGACCAGATTGGAGGAGAGTCCGGCGGCGACCGCCGCGACGGTGCGCATCGAGCAGGGGACGATAATCATGCCGGCAGTGGCGAAGCTGCCGCTGGAGGCCGGCGCGCGAAAGTCGTCGGGATTGAAGACGCGGGCGCCGAAGCGGCGCTTCCAGTCGGCCAGGTCGTCGGCGATGGGGTGGCCCAGCTCGTCGGGCCAGACCTGCCTGCAGGCGGCGGTGTAGGCGATGTGCATCGGCACGCCCAACGCACCCAGCACCTCGACGGCGCGCACCGCTAGTGCCGCGCCGCTCGACCCGGTGAGGCCGATCACCACCGGCAGCCGCTTTGCCCCCATCCCCGCAGCAGTCTGCCCCGCACCGGGATGCTCGCCCGCTCCTGTCGCCATCACGAGCCGCCTTCCAGTGTCAGCGTGAAGTCCGCCGCGCCCGCCACGGTCGCTGAGACGACCACCACACCGCTCGCCTCGCGCCGCCAGCCCGCCTCGGTCGCCGTGCTTGTCGTCGTGAGCCGGCGCGGCGTCAGGCCCTGTGGCAGCCACAGCGTGAAGGTGCCGGCCATCGTCTTGCCAATCTCCGCGCGCCAGCGCAGCGTGCGCTCGGCCACATTGTACTCCCACGCCGCGATCTCAACCGCGCCCTGTGAGATATGGAAGCTGGTGGAGAGCAGCAGCGGCGCACCCGTACCCGTCTCGCGGCGGATGGCAAGCGCCGCCGCACCGTGCGGCGCCACACGCGGGGCGATGCCAGACTCCGAGCGGCCCAGATACGCCCCCGACCAGAACTCTACCGCGTGGTGCGCGCCGGCTTCCAATCCCAGCTCGCCCCAGGTGACGGGCATCTCGCGCTCCATATCGTGGGCGTTGAAGAGACCGACCAGCAGCCACTCGCCCGACGGCCGGACGATCCGCACCCGCACGCGCTCCGGGATGCCGAAGCCGAACAGGTCCGCTGGCAGTGGCAGCGCGCGCTCGGCCAGCGGCGGCAGCAGGCATTGCACGATGCCCAGCCGCTCCGCACTCAGCTCGCGCAGGCGGTCCGAGATCACCACCATGCCGCCGGTGAGGCCGACCGCCGTGGCGAAGGTGCGCACCTCGTCCAGCGTCAGCTCCGAACCGCGCTCGCGCACCAGCAGGCAGTCGGGGTCGTTCACCCACCAGGCCGGTGCGATCCAGGCGCGGGTGAGCGTGTTGCGGATCGCGCCCTCCATATTGGGCAGCGAGTGCCCCTCGGCGAAGGGCAGCGGCAGGCCCTTATAGCGTGGGAGCCAGTAGGGGGCGCTATCCGGCCCGATGCGCATGGCGTCCACGACGCCCACGGCGCTGGTGAGCGGGCAGCCGCAGCCGAGGATCAAGACCTCGTCGCCAGCCACCTCGCGGATCAGCGCCAGGCCGTCGCGCAGCGCGCTCGCCCGCGTGGCGGCGGGATCGTGGCGGCGGCCGGGGATCGCGGCACTGGCGAGGAAGTCGAGCTTGAGGTAGTTGTAGCCCCACTCTTGCACGAGGGTCGCGATCACCGTGCGCAACCACTCGCGCGCGGCGGGGTGCGTCGTGTCGAGGCCGTGCAGGTCGGCATCCCAGTTGTGGCCGGCGAAGGCCGGCTTGCCACTGGCGGCGTCGCGCACCAGCCAGTCGGGATGCTCGCGAGCCAGCGCACTGTTGGCGGCGACGGTGAACGGCGCCAGCCAGATGCCCGGCCGCAGCCCCGTCTCGCGAATGCGCGCCGCGAGCGGCGCCATGCCGCCGGGGAACTTGTCATTGACGCTCAGCCAGTCGCCCACTGCCGCCTGATAGCCGTCGTCAATCTGGAATAGGTCGAGCGGCACGGCATCGCGCAGCCGTGCGACCTCGACGATGTTCTCGTGTAGCGCCGCCTCGGAGACGCCGGTGAAGTAGTAGTACCAGCTACACCAGCCTGATGGCGCTGATTGCGCGGGCCGCGCGTGCAGCTCGGCGGCGACCGCCTCAGCGTAGCGACGCAGCAGCCCGTCGGAGGCGCCCAGCGCGAGTACGAGCGGCGGTAGCTCCACGCGCTCGCCCGGCGCCAGTGCGAGGTCGTCGAGCAGCGCGGCCGCGGCCAATGCCCCCTGGCGCCGCCCGACGAACACCTGGCCGAGCCAGCGATCCGCCGAGAGGAAGCCAGCCAGCGCGGCGACGCCGTCTCCCGGCCGACCGATGAGCGCCATCTCCTCGCTCACCACGTCCACACGCCCAGCGAAGGGCAGCCGCGGCGGCGCCCCACCCGGGTGGTGAAAGGCGACCAGCGTCGGCACGCGCGAGCGCGGGTCATTAGTCCCGGGCGGCAGCCCGCCGGCATAGCTCCACGACTGCCAGCCGTTCTTGTACGCGGCGTAGCGGCCGTCGCGACCCTTGAGACGCAGCGCGCCGCCCGGCCACCAGGGACCGGCGACGAAGGGAAAGACGCGCCGCACCGTCACCGGCGACGTGCCCACGTTGCGCAGGCTGGCGTCCAGCCGCACTAGCCCAGTCTCGCCGTTTGCTGTGAACGTCGCGTCACAGGTTAGGTGATGGGCATCATGGTCACTGCCGCCGGGATTGTGTTCATCGAAGGGCACCGCCAGCGTGCGCCGCCAGCGCGTCTCCGCGCCCGCCGCGCTCGCATCCGCCCCAATCGACTCCTCCTCGGCGACGGCACGCACCGCGAACGGTCGCCCACGTGCGTCGAGCAGCTCCACCGCCGGCCCACCGGCCAGCTCGCTCGCCACCCCGCCCGCGGATTGCCGCAGCGATAGCGTGCCGTCAGCCAGCCAGCGCAGCTCGCCACCTTCCGGCACCGCCGCGACGAATGCTGCGTCCCTGGTGTGTGGGTCGCTTGTCACCTGCCCTGGGTTCGCTCTCCGCGCCATCACGCCTCCGTCCGATCACCCCATGTGCCTATTCGTGGACAGTGCAGGAAGTATACTCCCTGGAGGCGGCGCGGCAGGAGCAAGCTGCCGCCCCACTGCCAGACAACGCCGACGTTGAGCCTAGGAGCATGGCGCATGTCCACCCGCATTCCCGGTCGCGGCCGTTCCAACGCGCCATCTGGACGGCCGCTTCAACCACCGCCCGCGCAGCCGTGGTGGCGGCGGCAGATCGGGCTGCTGCTGGGTGTGGCGGCCGGAATTGCCGTCTGCGCGGTGGCCCTGGTGGTCGCCAACGCGATCACCGGTCCGCGCATGCCCCCGCCCGCTCCGGTGGCCGCGGCGATCTGCGCCGACCTGGAGCACCAGAGCTACAGCGACCTCTACACGCGGCTGGCGCCCGCGCAGCGCGCCGCCGGCTCCGAGCAGCAGTTCGTGGCGAGCCAGCAACAGCTCGACCGCCTGCGCGGCCCGGTGACGAGCTGCGCCTACACGTTGCCCAGCGTGCGCGACAACGCCGCCACCGCGCGTTTGACCATCGTTCGCGGCACCGAAGCACCCACGCAGGCCGACGTGCAGCTGGGCGCCGAGGACGGGGCATGGCTGGTGGAGAGCTACGATACGAACGTGGTCTAATTCAGCATTGAGCGGTCGGGGGTGGCGATCTCGCCGCCCTGTTGGGTGAGCAGCTCAGTCTCCTTGCGCAGCATGCGGGCGCCCTCGCGCAGCCGGCGCGCCAGCGAGCGCATCTCCAGCAGCACCTGCTTCTCGCAGTCCTCGCAGGTGAGGCAGGTGCCGACGAGGTAGGAGAGATCGACGGGATCGTCGGGAATCGCGATCTGCTGATCGGCGCTGCCGACCAGAGTCATCACGGCATGCAGGTAGGCGTCGAGCGCGGTGCGCGCCGCGGCAATCATATTGTCGGTGACGCCCTCGTCGTCGTCCTGGAAGGGGCGCACCGTGGCGGTCAGGTATGCCTTGCCAGGGTTCCATTGCAGCACCTCGAAGCGGCGTGTGCCCTTGGCGAGCAGGTTATAGCGGCCGTCTGGGAGCTTCTCGTAATCGGCGATGCGCGCCAGCGTGCCGACGTGTGCCCACACTATCGGCTCACCCACATCCGCGCCTTCACCCTCGCCTTCGGCCAACACGACACCAAACGGTGCGCGGTCTGCCAGGCAGTCGGCGATCATACGGCGATAGCGCGGCTCGAAGACATGCAGCGGAAGCGCCATGCCCGGAAAGAGCACCACGTTGAGCGGGAACAATGGCACTTCGAATCGCTCGTCCGCCACGCCGCGCTCCTTCTTCCGCCCGGCCAAAGCGGGTGATGCCATGCCGGGCGGCCGTCGCAGCCGCGCCTCTCGTGGCCCAGCCAGCCGCCAAACCCGCGGCGGGCGGGTTCGAGGACGCGGCAATGTACTGCATGCTCCCCAACACCGTAGCCCGCAAACGCTTCGCACTTCCTCGCGTCAGAGTGTATCATGGCAGGTACGGGGCACGCCAAGGGGCGAGCCGGCGGAAGCTCCATCGCGGTTGCGCGGCCAGCCAGCTCGCGGCGACCTGTGCGGCCGCCTACCCGCCCGCGTGGAGGCATCCGCTGGTCCCACGATGAACATGGCATAGAACGGGAGCGAGACATGCGTCCGGTGGCGGGCCACTTCGCCGCGCAGGATTTGCTGGGGCGCGCTATCGCCGCCGGTCAGGTGAGCCATGCCTACCTCTTCACCGGGCCGCCCCAGATCGGCAAGACGACGCTCGCGCGCACCTTCGCGCAGTTGCTGCTCTGCGAACGCCCCGACCTCGCCGCCTTCACGCCCTGTGGGGCATGCCCCGCCTGCCGCAGGGTGCTGCACGGCAACCATCCCGACCTGACGCTGGTCGAGCCGGCCGAGGGCAAGCGGCTGCTCGGCGTGGAGCAGGTGCGCGACGCGATTCACCTCGCCAGCCAGTCGCCGTCGGAAGGGGCGTGGCGCGTCTTCGTGCTGCCCAACGCCGAGCTGATGACCGCCAGCACCACCAATGCGCTGCTCAAGACGCTGGAGGAGCCGCCGCCGCAGGTGGTGCTGCTGCTGACCACCGCCGAGCCGGATGCCCTGCTGCCGACGGTTATCTCGCGCTGCCAGCCGGTGCCCTTGCACCCACTCGCCAACGCTGAGGTGGCCGAGGCGCTGAGCGCGCATTGGGGCGTCGCGCAGGCGGAGGCGCACGCGCTGGCGGCCCTGGCCCACGGGCGCCTGGGTTGGGCTGTACGTGCCCACGAGCAGCCTGAGCTACGCGAGCACCGCTCCCGGCTGCTCGACGATCTGGTTGGCCTCACCGCGCAGGGGCGCGCCGAGCGGCTGAAGGCCGCGGGGCAGTTTGCCGGCGAGGCCGAATCGGCCCGCGCCACGCTGGAGCTGTGGACGCTGTGGTGGCGTGACGTGACGCTCGCCGCCAGCGGCGCGAGCCACCTGACGAGCGAGGGCCGCGCCCACCGCGAGGCCGAGCGCCAGGGGCGCGCTCTGGGCCTGGAGCGCGCGCAGGCGTTCTTGCGCGCGCTGGTCGCCGCGCAGGCCGCCCTCGACCAGAACGCGAACCCCCGCCTGACCTTCGACGTGCTGCTGCTCGACCTACCGTATTTGGCGCCCACCGCCGGACGATCTTCCTGATCTTGCCAGGGCAAAGGAGGAGATGATGGCGAGCGTGTTTCGCTACTTCGAGCGACCCCACGGATTTCTCCACGTATCAGACTGAGCCGCGCAAGTGCGACTTCTGCCGGCAGGTGCGCTTCGGGTACGCGGGGCCATTCTATGGCTCAGGCGACGACGTGGAGTTCATCTGCGAGGAGTGTCTTGCCTCCGGCCGCCTGGCCGAGCGCGGTATCACGACCAACGAGGGCGATATTGCCGCACTCGAGCGCCAGCTTGCCGAGCTGCGACCCGATCTCGACGGCAAGCAGCGCGCCGCACTGGCCTCCGCGCGCACCGCTGAATTAGAGTCGCGCACCCCCTCGGTGATCACTTGGCAGGATTTCTCCTGGCCGGCGCACTGTGGCGACTATTGCGTCTTCGTCAAGGAGGTGGGCGCGCCAGACATCAAGCGCCTGGCGGGTTTGCAAGACCCAGTCGCCTTTCTGGCCGAGCGCCTGCGAAATCCGCTGCGCAAGGATGAAGCGCGCGAGGTTTGGGAGAGCATCCGCCGGGATTCCCCGCGGGACGGCCAGGCGGCGTACTCCATGGGCGTCTACCACTTTCGCTGCCTGCACTGCAATGAGCCGATTCTGATCTGGGATTGTGACTAGCCTCACAGAACTTATGTCACTCACTGCGCGTCAATAACGATAGCTCGCCCGCGCGCCGGTGGCCCAGCGAGCGACGTGCCCGGCGCCCTACAGCATTTTTACCGAGCGCGCGACGTAGCGAGCGTAGTGTACTCATCGTGTCCGCCCCGTTGTGTTGTGTGCCAGCTCCACGAGAGGAGCATCGCCATGTGGCACCGTATGCACCAAGCTCCGCGCCTGCGCCCACGTCTGCGCCTGCTCCCGGCGATCGTCGTCCTCTGTAGCGCGTTGTTGCTGCTCGTCACGGCCTGCGATGCGTCGCCCACTGGTGGCGTGCCCACCGCCACGTCGCTGCCGAGCGCGACGGCGACCACGCCGGCTAACCCCACCGCGACCGGCACTCCTCCCTCGTATCCGGTGAAGGTCTACTTCTCGCGCCATCCCGACTCGGATAACAACCCAAACGCCGTCTTTGCTGTTCAGCGGGTCTCGCCGACGCTGGGTGTCGCGACCTACGCCATCCAGCAGCTCATCGCCGGCCCCACCGCGACCGAGCGCGCCGCCGGCTATTACACCGAGCTGACCGGCGCGCTGTCAGGCTCCTCCAACTGCGGCGGCGCCGACTTCACGATCGCGCTCGATCACCGCGGTCCCAAGCCGGAGACCGGCACCGCGACGCTCCAGTTCTGCCGCACTACCGCGCTCCCCGGTGACCTGAGCGGCGGGCGCATCACGGCGCAGATTACCAAAACGCTGACGCAGTTCCCCAACAATCAGCGGGTGGTGATCCTGACCAGCGGTGGCGCCTGCTTTGACGACCTGAGCGGCCGCAACGCTTGCCTGAGCTGATGGCCGGCGATTGAAGTCGCGCCTGGGTGACCCGCGGCCGCGCCGTCGTGGACTCGCACGGCGGCTGAACGTGTGTTTGCTTGCCGGCAACCCCGTCCGCTCGGCTATACTTCGTGGCGTTGCTTTGCGCATCCGCACCGGTGCGGACGTGTCACAGGACGCTCGTTGTCCGCTAGCTCGAAAGGATGGGTACGATGCCGATTGGTCTCCGGCGCGACCGCTCGTGGGCCGCGCTGCCGGCGACCACCGCCAACGATCTGTTGCCCTTCTGGAAGCGCCACCTGCGCGCGCAGATGCGGCTCTATACGGCGGCCGTGGCGCGCGGCGAGGCGGGGCGACATTACCGCGCCGCGGTCGTATGGGGTCTCACAGCGCTGCTACACGGCCTCGAAGCCTGCGCCAGCGCCGATGATCTGCTCGCCCGCGCCCAGGATGCTTTTTGGTGGGACCAGCTCTGCCGTGACGAGCTGGAGAGTCCGTCGCTGCTGGAGCTGCGCGTGCGCGATGTGCCGCTTTCGGGCAAGGGCCTCGCCGAATGCGCGCTCGGTCTGCGCTATCTGGAGCTGACACGGCGCCTGACGGTCGATCCGACCGTGGTGCTCGACGCGCCGCCCCCACCCATCGCCGCGTGGCTGGCCGCCGAATGAGCGGTGCCAGCCGGCAGGCGCGCTTTCTGGGGCTGGACCTTGGCACGTCGGGTCTCAAGGCGCTCGCCACCGACGCACGCGGTGAGACCCTGACCTGCGTCAGCCAGCCGTACCCGCTGCTGTGCCCGCATCCAGGGTGGGCCGAGCAGGCGCCGGCGGCGTGGTGGGCCGCGCTGGGTGCCGCGCTGGACGCTCTGCGCGCGCAGGACATAGCGCTGGATGCGCTCGACGGCATTGGTCTCTCCGGGCAGATGCATGGCCTGGTGCTGCTCGACGCGCATGGCGAGCCGCTCGGCCCCTGCCAGACCTGGGCCGACAGCCGCTGCGAGCGTGAGGCGCGCGCCTTCGAGCGCCGCGTGGGCCGCGCGCGGCTGCTGCGCATCGCCGGCAGCCATGTCTATACCAGCGCGACAGCGCCGAAGCTGCTCTGGATGCGGCAGCACGAGCCAGATCGCCTGCGCACGGCGGCGCACTTGCTGCTGCCCAAGGATGAGGTGCGCTTCCGACTGACGGGCACGCTGGCCACCGACGTGAGCGACGCCAGCGGCACGCTGCTCTGCGACGTGGCGGCACGCGATTGGTCGGCGGAGCTGGTCGCGGCGGCGCAGGTGCCGGCCGGGCTGCTGCCGCCGGTGGTGGAGGCGACGGCGGTGGCTGGGACGGTCAACCGAGAGGCCGCGCGGACGCTGGGACTGCGCGCGGGGACGCCAGTGGTGGCGGGCGGCGGCGACGCGGCCTGCGCCGCGGTGGGCCAGGGGCTGCTGGGCGACGAGGCAACGGATCGTGGGGTGGCGCTGGCGACGCTGGGCACGGCAGGCCAGCTCTTCGCCGCGACGCGCGAGCCATGCGCGGCGCCGGATGGCGCACTCCAGACGCTGGGCCATGCGGTGCCGGGGCGCTGGTTCGTGATGCGCAGCATCCTGGCAGGAGGCGCCGCGATGGAGTGGCTGGCGAGCCTGCTCGCGCCGGGAACGGCTGAGGAGGCAGCGAACGAGCGTGCCGCGACCCTGGCTGCGCTGCTGGCCGGTGCGGCCGACGAGTCGGCAGGCGCGGGCGGTGTGCTCTTCTTGCCGCACCTGGACGGCGTGCGCTCGCCGCGGATGGACCCCGCGGCCTCGGGAGCGTTCGTCGGGCTGGGGCTGGGCACGACGCGGGCGCGGCTCGCGCGAGCGGTGATCGAAGGCGTGGCGCTCGCGCTGCGCGAGGGGCTGGACGCTGTGCGCGCTTTGGGCATTCCTGTGGAGCGCGTGCGGCTGGCCGGTGGGGTGAATAGCCACGCACCGTGGCCGCAGATTCAGGCGAGCGTCTACGGTCTGCCAGTGGAGCGCGGCACCACCGATGATGCCTCGGCGCTGGGCGCCGCCTGGCTCGCCGCGGCCGGTGTGGGCGCTTTCACCCTGGAGGACGCCGCCGCGCGCATTGCGCCGCGGCCCGGCGACGTCACGCTACCCGATCCCCGCGCGGCCGAGGCGTATGCCCAGCTCGCAAGACTGCATCGCAGCGCCCAGCGGCAGCTCCGCGGCACCTTCCACGCTCTGCACGCGCTCGCACCCCGGTTGTAGGAGGGGGCGGCGCACGCCATACACCTCTACGAATCTCTCCGCCTCCCCATCGCCCCGCAGCTCCAGAGGCGACGCGGGCGTCGCCACGACATGTTCAGCACATGCGATCTCCGCCTCCCCCTCACCGATGTTGTAGCGGCGAGGCCCGCCTCGCCCTCGGCGGGCGATGCCCCCTCGTCTGCCTCTGCGTCCTCCGCGTCCTCTGCGTCCTCCGCGTCCTCTGCGTCCTCCGCGTCCTCTGCGTCCTCTGCGTCCTCTGCGTCCTCTGCGTCCTCCGCGGTTCCTCCATCTTCTCCCTTCGCGGCCTTCGCGTTCTCCCTCTCCCCTTTGCTCTCCCCTCGCCCTGAGTTGTAGCGGCGAGGCTCGCCTCGCCTCTGCAACCGGGGGTGAGGACCCTCAATCGAAGAACAGGCCGCTCGCCACGGCGTTGTAGCCGGCGGTATGTGTCAGCTTGATCGTGATGCTGCCGGAGACCTTCCAGACGAGGTACACGCCGTTGTGGAGCTGCGGTGACTGCTGGCTGTCGTCGAGCTGCTTCATGCTCAGCTCGGTGTTCGTCCGGGCGTCGAAGACCTGTACGGTCTGGCCGCGCCCGTAGCTATCCCAGTCCAGGCAATATAGGGCCACCTGGTGGTAGGTGGTGTCGTCGCTGAAGGTGATCGTCAGCGTATACGAGCTGCCGGTGTACCACGTCGCCGCGATCCGCGTGTTGGAGTCCTCCACCTTCTGCAGGGCGCGCGGGTCGCTGGTCGAGCCAACCCAGGTATATGTGGAGTAGGGGAAGGTTTTGCTGCCGGCGATGGTAATCCAGGATGGGATGCTTGCACTATCCTGGAAGATCGAGTATCCGAGCGAGCCGTAGTGGCCGCGCCAGGTACCCTGCGTGGCCGTATCCATCCCGATGAATTGCGCCGTGTTGCCGAGGGGCGCGGGCGTGGGGGTCGGGGCGAGCGTCGGCGTGGCGGTCGGGCTGGGCGTGACGGTGGGACTGGGAGTATCGGTGGGGATGAACGTGGCCGTCGCCGTGGGGCTCGACAGCGTCGGCGTGGGTGTGGAGGCCAGCAGCACGCCCTGCGCATGGAGCATGGCCGTGCTACCGATGACCACCACGAGCGCCAGCGCGGCCAGCGGCAGTGCCCGGCCGAGCCCAGTGCGGCGCGACTTGCTCTTCGCGCCGCGCGCTCGTGGCCGGCGAGGAAGGCGGTGTGAGGCAACGCCGCTCAGCCCGTGGCCAAGCGTGGTGGCGGCGGGATCTACCACCTCGAAGACGTCGATCTGGTCCGTCGGCCCCTCGTAGGGGTCCACCATTGCCGTCTTGCGGAAGATCGGCAGCGTCGCCCGCACACCGGCGAACGCCCCCAGACCCATCCCGCGGCGGCTCACGGTGCGCAGTGCCGAGGCGAACGAGGCGACGCTGGGATAGCGCTCGTCGGCGTCGGAGGCGAGTGCCTTGAGCAGCACGTCGTCCAGCTCCGGCCAGATTTTGGGATTGTGCTCGGAGGGCGGGACAATTGGCTCGGTGAGGGCCAGCGCCGCCACCTCGTAGGGCGTGCCCGCCTCGTGGGGCGCCACCCCACACAACAGCTCGTAGAGCACCGCCCCCAAGGCGTACACGTCGGCCCGCTGGTCAATGGGGCCGTTGCGCAGCTGCTCCGGCGCCATGTATTCCGGCGTGCCCACCGGCAGCCCGGTCGCCGCCAGCGTCTGCACCGCGCCCGCCCGGCGCAGGAAGGCCAGCTCGCGGGCGATGCCAAAGTCGGTGAGCAGGGCGTGGCCGTCGCGGTCGAGCAGGATGTTTTCGGGTTTGACATCGCGGTGGACGATGCCCTGGGCGTGGGCGGCTTCCAGCGCACTCGCCACCTGGATGGCGACGGCGAGGGCGTCTGCCGTGCGCAGCGTGCCCGATCGCAGCAGGCTATCGCGCAGCGATCCCGGCACGAGCGGCATAACGAGGTAGAGCAAGCCGTCTTGCTCGCCGAACTCATACACCGGCACAATGTTGGCGTGCCGCAGCGCGGCGACCCGCTGGGCCTCGGAGCGGAAGCGTGTGACGTAGGAGGGGTCGGCGGCCAGGGTGGGGGGCAGCACCTTGACGGCCACCTCGCGGCGCAGGCGGGTATCGCGGGCGCGGTAGACCTCGGCCATGCCGCCAGTGCCGAGCAGCGGGCCGAGCACGTAGTGCCCAAGGGTGCGGCCGGTGAGGCCGCCGGTCGCCGACGTGCCGCGCGCCACCTGCGCACCCTCCCCCGACCCCGGCGTCAGCGCTCACGCATATGCCCAGCAGGCGGCGCCGCACACTCGTCGCGCGCTGCCATTGTATGGGCGCGGCGCGCGGCGTGTCAACGCGGGTAGGAGGCGCCTCTGTCCGCCCTCAGTCCACGCCCTGCGGGTTGCCGGGGCCTCCCGCCTCACCGCCCAGCTCGCCCTCCACGCCGCCGCCCGCGACACCACCCGGTGCTTCGGGCGAGATGGGGGGCATGCCTCCGCTCGGCGCTCCGCCGCCGTCGGCGCGCGTGCCCGCGGGATTGTAGGGCACTTCGTTTGTCGTTTCGATTGTCGTTTCGATCGGCTGGGACTCCGCGGTATCGCCGAGGTTGCCCTGCGGCGTGACAGGGCCAAGCTCGTCCGAAGCTGGCAGATCGGCCTCTGGGAAGTCATCGACGGCGGGCGCGCCGGGATTGGGATTGGTCATGGGTACCGGCTCCTCGACTGGCGAATGCAGCGCGCTCGCTCGAAATGGACGCGCGCTGCTGAGAACGAGATCGGCAGAGCGCGTGCCGCCAGGCACGTCGCAACCCACATCCCCCCGCTGGGTGACTGGTGCGCGACCCAGGCCTGCTGCGGGCACGGTCTCTGCGTGCCCAATATAGTTGGGGCCGGCGACCGGGTGGGAGCTGACGACTGGACTCGCAGAACAGCGTGACGGTGCCCCTCCACTTGCCGTGACCGGCCCCTCCGTCACGATGAGCCATGTAAGCAGCATCAGGAAGGATGGCTTGTGATGCTGATACCGCCGGTGGGACCGCAAGACCACGCGCAAGGTCCGGCGAACGCGCCCGTTACGCTGGTCGAGTACGGCGACTTCGAGTGTCCCGACTGCGGGCGCGCGTTCCCGATTGTCAAGCAGCTTCAGCGCGCGCTGGGCGGCCAGTTGCGCTTCGTCTTCCGCCACTTCCCGCTGGCCGAGATCCACCCCTACGCCGAGATCGCGGCGGAGGCGGCGGAGTGCGCGGCGGCTCAGGGCCACTTCTGGCCGATGTTCGATAAGCTCTTCGAGCACCAGGAGGCCCTCGCGCCGCAAGACCTGGTGCGCTACGCGGCGGCGCTGGGCCTCGACGTGCCGCGCTTCGAGCGCGACCTGGCGGATCATCGCTATGCGGACCGCGTGCGCGAAGACAGGGTCAGCGGCATCGAGAGTGGGGTGCAGGGGACGCCAACGTTCTTCATCAACGGGCGCATGCACCAAGGCTCGTACGACTACGCCACGATGCTGCGCGCGCTGGAGCGCGAGATCGGCGCCGGCGCCCACACATAGCGGACGGTGCCAGCTCCGCACGCACCTACCGAATGAGCTGGCGGGCGGCGTGGCGGGCATGCATCTTGCGTACAGTATGCCCGTGCGGGGGCGTCCCTCAAGGATGGTGCGGGGGCGCCGCGTCAAGGATTGGCGGCCCCGCACCAGGATCGGTTCGGCGGGATACCGGCAGGGAAGCCGGCACGGCGGCTCGACACTATCGAGCCGCCCCGCTGCTTTCCGGCGTCTGCTTACGGTCATACGTGGTACAACAGTCACCATCGCGCCTGCTTACCCCACTCGATTGCACATCGATAGCCGCGAGATATGCTTGCACAACACCAACGGCCCCTTGATCGTATACCCCTCGGAACGCTTGACTCTCAGCCACTTCTCCGGCCCTCCTCGCCTGGCCGCGCAGTAGAGCGACCGAGGCAATCATGCGGGATCGAGAAATCGGCGACGGCAGGGTGAGAGATACGCCGCGCGTGCGGCGTCAACGGCACTGTGAGCGCCCCGGAGATGGTGCCTGCGCGCGTGGCGTGATTCGGGGTGATGTGGGTGTTTATCTACGTCGGCGGCATGGTCGCCGGATGATGCGGGAGGCAGCTATGACGGATGTGATGCCGACGGGCCAACAGTCTGCACAGGTCGCCGCCCCCAGCACCACGCCCGCCATCCGCTCCGCCGCTGCCACAGGCGCCACGACGCCCGCTGGCATCACGCCGGATGTCGTCACGTCCGCCAGCGACCTGAGCGGCACGTCACGGGCTGCCAAGCCTGATGTGGCGGCCGCCGCCTCAGACGTCTCGCCCCCTCACGTATCGTCTCAGACTCCTCCCGCGCCACGCGCCGGGGGCCGCGCTGAGACGAGCACGCTCGCCCACCTGCTGGCAGCCGACGACACGCTGCCCTACGAAACCGTGGAGAACGCCATGGCCGACATCTTTGACTACCTGGCGTACCGACCCGACCAGGAATGACCGCAAGCCTCCGCCCATCCCACGATGATCCTGCGTTGCTATCGCCCGCCCCTCCGCTCCGTCGCGCGGCACGCGCGATCCCCGCGTCATCTCGACGTTGCCCACGTAAGGAGATTTGATATGGACCTGCTGGACCTGTTTCGCCGCAACACCCGCCATCCCCAATCGGATGCGGCCCGCGACGCTGTCGTGCCGCAGGACGATCGGCAGTCCGCGGATGACTGGCGGCGCCCCCCTGGCATCCTCCTGCTGGTGAGCCGCGCCGGGGCCGGGCCGCGCGATCCCTACCCCGCCCGCGAGGCGCAGATCGGCGATCCGCCAGCTAACCCGACGGCCTCAGTACCATCGCCGCCGCGCCAGAGCGGGGACTACGCCATCGCGCCCCAGCCAGGCGGCGGCCACGTGCTCGACGACCTGATCGTGCTCTTCACCGACAACGCCCAGGCGCGGGGAAGGCTCGTCTCGCGACGAGCGGCGATCCTCAAGCACATGGCGGAGTGCGAAGACTGCCAGATCGAGCTGGCGGCGATGCTCGAAGCCGGCTCGCGGGCACAGACCCTCAGCACAGGCCAGCGCGCGCAGCTCAAGTCGCTCTACGACCGGCTGGCGCGCGCGATGTACGGTCCCCACCTCGACGAGGCGCGCCCGCTCTACGAACGCTACGTCGCCCTCTGGATCGATCAGGGACGCCGCCCTGATGCCTCCACCGCCCCTGCCGAGCTGGCTCCTGTCATGCGTCACCTGGCGCGCCACTCCCAATGCGACGAGACCGTGCGGCGGCTCTACTCGGCGCACATGGCCGCGCGCGTGCGCGCCGCCCTGGAGAATGCCGCCGGCTCCGTCGCGGCGGGCGCGATCCAGCAGCCGCTGCCCCTGGAGGTGGTGGCCACGGAAGCGGACGCGGATACTCCCGCCGCCGAACTGCACTGGCGCGAGCTAGCCTACCAGGAGAACCCGGTGGTCGTTCAGAGCGGCATGCGCCTGACCGACTACGAGACGTATGACATCGAGGTCGAGCACCAGGCAGAAGGTGCGCTGACGCTCGTGGTCTGGGGGCGCGACCGGCTGCACGACAATCGGCGGCGCACGCTCAAGCTGCTGCGCCCGGAGTATCACGGCGACGCGGAGCTGCGGGCGGCCTTCGTCAACGTGGCGCTCGAATGGTGCCGCGTGGCGCCCTACGGCGTACGGCACGCCGCGCCGCAACTGGTGAGCGTTCCCGTCTTCAACGACGCACCGGCGATCCTGGTGAGCTACGCGCCGCGGACGCTGGCGGGTGCGCTGGAGGCGGCGCACAGCGGGCGCCATCCTCTCACGCTGGCGCAGGCCTTCGGCTGGGCGCAGCAGATCGCCGCCGCGCTCGTCGCGCTGCACCGCCAGAAGCGACCCGGCGGCGTCACGCCCTATACGCACGGCGACCTTAAGCCGGAGAACATCCTGATCGACGACGAGTCGGCCGCGTGGCTCTCGGACGTGGGGATGCACGCCGTCTGGGCGAGCGCGCGCAGCATTGGCTCGCCGCGCGTCCACGCGCTGCCCAGAGGCCCTCGTGAGGCGAACACGGCGCGAGATGAGGGAGACGCGGAGGCGGAGCTGTTACTGGTCAGGCCGCGGGTGGGATCGCGCGGGCCGGTCGTCGGCACGCCGCGCTACATGGCGCCGGAGCGCTGGCTGGGTGTGGACGCCGCTGGCCCCGCCAGCGACGTCTACGCCCTGGGCATCGTGCTCTTCGAGCTGTTTGCCGGCATCGCTGGCGGCCCGTTCATGCCGCACCCGCACAGCGCGGCCGGATGGTTTGCCGCGCACGAGACCGGGCCGAGCTGTGTGCTTCCCGCTGCCGAGGCGCTTACACGAGGTCCGTTGGCGCGGACGCTTGACGACGACGGATCGGGGCTTTCAGTTGCCGAGCGCGAGAGCCGGGCGCGGATGATCGTGGGCCAGCTCGACGGGCTGATTCACCGCTGCCTGGACCCCAACCCCGGCGACCGCCCAACGGCGGCCGACGTGCTAAGCCGGCTGGGCGAGCTGGCCGGGCGGCTGGGACTCGAGCGCGAGCCGGAGCCGCCGGCGGAAGCCGAGGCGCTACGGGCAGACGATCCCGAGCACGTACACCGCCTCGCGCGCTCGCACGGCCGCGCCGGTCAGCCAGCCGCACAAAGCGATCTGCTGCTCGACATCTTGCCGCACGTGCCCTCGCCCGACCTGTGGATCAGCCTGGGATCGGCGCTGTACGACCAGGGCTTTGCCGCGCTGGCGCTGCGCGCGTACGACGCCGCCGGCAGCCTGATGCCCGCCCTCGCGCACGATCGGCAGCCGGAGCAGCAAGCAGCAGCCCCGGCCTCGGCTCAGGCGAAGATCCTGGCGTTTCATCGAGCCAACGCCTATCTGCGGCTGGGTCGCCACGACGAGGCGGTCAGGGCCTACGACGAGGCGTTGGCGCATCAGCGCGATTACCTGCCGGCGCTTTGGGGCGCTACGGCGGCGCACCACCGGATTGCCGCGGCGGCCAGCGACTTGGACACGCGCCGTGACCAGCTCCGGCGGGCGGACGAGCGGGCGCGGGTCGCGCGGAGCTACACGCGCGGCACGCCGCATCCCAAAGTCCGCGACCTGCACGAGCGCATCCAGCGCGACTGCTCCAGCGTCAGGCGCGAGCAGTACGCCAGCAGCGAGTGAAACCAGCCAGCGAGGGCGGGGGCGCCCTCACGAGACGATAGCGAGGGTACACACGTGGGACACCAGGACGCCGGCGACGCTCAGGGTCGTACCCCAGAAATCGCCGTTGTGCCCGACGCATGGGAGCGACGCTGGCGCTTCGTGTACGCCCGCGTCCGCCATCGCGTGCCCACTCGTGAGGATGCCCAGGACCTCACGCAGGAGGCCATGATGCGCACGGAACGCGGGCTGCCGCCGGATGTGGAGAGCGAGGAGGCATGGCTCGCGCGGGCCGCGAACAACTTGGTCGCCGACTTCTACCGGCGCACCGGACGCAGACCGCCCGTGCAGGCGACCCTGGGTTGGACCGAGGACCCCGGCGATGAGGAGCGGCGCTACCTCGACTCAATCGAGCGACGGCAGAGCGCCGTGTTCGAGGTGCCGAGCGAGCAGCTAGTCGAGGCGATCTGGGACGCCGTCACCGAGATTCTTGACACTACCGCGGACCCCAGCGGCAACCTGGAAATCGTCCAGCTCATCGCGCAGGGCTACTCGTACGTGGAGATCGGGGAGAAGCTGGGCGTCCCCGAAACGCGCGTGCGCAACGCGCTGAACCGGATGCGCCAGAAGCTGGCGGAGCGGCACCCTGAGTGGGCTGTGGGCCGGCGACTGCGCGGGCCGCGTCGCCGCGCGGCGGATGAGGTCACCCCACAAGACCTGGATGCGGATGCGGACGAGCCGCCGGGCGCGCCGGACGGCTAATGTGCCGAGCCACGCGGGCGACTGCCGGCAAGGGGAGCGGAAGCGGAGATACAAGCGAGAGGACGAGAGATTCGCTCGCGATTTTTCGTCTCAGAGTGTATAACTACGACAGAGCGGCCAACGGGGATCGTCTGCCCCTGGGACGGCGCGGCCGTCGTATCGCTCTGTTGGGTCGCTGGAATCCCGCGGGATGACAGGATGACGGCGAGAGGAGGCGTATATGGGGGCGCGGGGGACGCAGGGCGTGCGAGGGGCACGGCGCGAGCCGGCGATGGTGCTGATCGGCTGGAACGGCGGCCGCGGTGCGACCGCGACGCTCGACCGCGTGGCGCGACCCTGCCGCGCGCTCTTCGCCCTACGCCTGGAGACGGTGGTCCACGGCGGCACCAAGGAGCGCCTCTCGTCCCAGTCTTTGCTCCAGACACGCCTGTGCTCCGCCACGCGCAGCGCCGCCGCCGCCAGCCGCGCCGTCGAGCTGCGCTTCATTGCCACGCCCGGCACCGCCGAGAGCGGCTGGCGTGACGAGGTCGCCTGCTACCTGCTGGCGCGCGTCGCCGGTTGGGCTGGCGACCGCGCAGAGCTGCGCAACCACGCCGCCGCCTTTGCCGCCGACCTGCGTGACCTGTTGGCGAGCACGCTGCCGCACTACCGCTTCGCGCCGGTCGAGAGCGTCGCTGAGCTGCGCCGCGCATTGCGGCCCTTCGCGGCGGCCGATCTGGTCGAGGTGCGCCACCGTGTCTTCGCGCCCACCACCAATGGCGGCATAGCACCCCTGCCGCTGCCCCTGCCGCTGTTGGGCGCGCCCGATAGCGACGCGATCGTCGAGCTCATGCTGCGCCAGCCGCTGCCCACGGCCGCCGGCTTCAGCTTCGAGCCGCTGCCGGTGGAGGACGACCTGGCGCTGGCGATGCCGATCGAGGCGGCAGGCCACGAGCCGGAGGCGATGGTCGGCGCGGTGCGCCGCGAGGCGCTTTACGGCGAGCAGCTCAGCGTGCAGGCGCTGACTCGCGTCCACGAGGAGCGCACCACCCAGCGCTGGCAGGCGCAGCATCTGGCGGCGCTGCGGCAGCGGGCCTTCCGCGTGCGTATCCATCTGGCGGGCGCCGGGCGCCTGAGCGACGCGCTGATTGCTACGGTGGCCGGCGAAGTGGGCGGACCGGGCGAGTACACCGCCGAGGCGGCGTGGCAGGACCCGACGCTGCCTCTGGCGGGCGGCGCGCGGGTGGTGCGGCCGCGCTCCGCGCGGCTGCGCGGCGAGACACGCGCGGAATTCGCCACGGCGCGCGAGAGCTTCGAGCAGCTCGGCTTCACGCCGTGGGGCGAGGAGCAGGACACCGCCTGTCCGTCCGAGTTGACGTGCCTGGCGGACCTGGGCGAGGCGACGCGACTCTTCGCGCTGCCGGCCGCCGCGCCCTGGCTGCCGGCGCGACATGGGGCGCTGGCGCTGCCGTATCCCGGCGGCGTCACCGAGGGTCTCAAGCTGGGCGTCAACCGCGTGCGCGACGCCGGGCGCGACGTGCTGTTGCCTTTCGGCGCGCGCCACCACCACGTCTGGATGGTGGGCCAGACCGGCACCGGCAAATCCACCCTGCTGGAGACGCTGATCGAGCAGGACATCCACTCCGGCCGTGGGGTGATCGTGATCGACCCGCACGGCGACCTGATCCACCAGGTGCTCGGCCGCATCCCCGCCAGCCGCACCCGCGACGTGATCCTCTTCGACCCCGCCGACACCGCCCATCCGGTGGGCATCAATCCGCTGGAGGCGCGGGGCGAGGATGCCCAGGCGCTGGTGGTCAGCTCGTTCATCGGGCTGCTGACCAAGCTCTACGACCCCTACCACCAGGGGATCGTCGGACCGCGCTTCGAGCATGCGGCGCGCAACGGCATCCTGACGGTGATGGCGAACGGCGGCACGCTGATCGAGGTGGTGCGCGTCTTCCAGGACGACGCGTTCGTCACCACGCTGCTCCCCAACGTGACCGATCCGCTGGTCAAGCGCTATTGGACCGATCAGATCGCTAAAACAGCCGACTTCCACCGCAGCGAGATCCTCGACTGGATCGTGTCGAAGTTCGGCCACTTTGTCACCGATCCGACGATGCGGCGCATCCTGGGGCAGGAGAAGAGCAGCTTCTCGTTCCGCAAGGCAATGGATTCAGGCAAGATTGTGCTGCTGAGCCTGGCGAAGGGGCTGCTGGGCAGCGAGAACGCGAACTTCCTGGGGCTGATCTTGCTGCCAATGGTGCTGCACGCGGCGCTCTCGCGGGCCGACCTGCCGATGGCGCAGCGCCGCGACGTGGTGCTCTACGTGGACGAGTTCCAGAACTACGCCACCGACAGCCTGGCGCTGATGCTGGCCGAGGCGCGCAAGTATCACCTGGCGCTGACGCTCGCCAACCAGCACGTCGGGCAGCTCACCAAAGAGATCCGCGACGCCGTGCTGGGCAACGTCGGCAGCATCCTCTCGTTCCGCCTGGGCGCGGCCGACGCGGCGGCGATGGAGCAGATCTTCGCGCCGTCGCCGCTGGCCGCCGAGCACCTGATCGGCCTGCCCAACTTCACCGCCTACGGCCGCCTGCTGATCGGCGGGCAGCACACGCCGGTCTTCACTGTGGAGACCGAGCCGGTGACACGCCGCCACAGCGCGGCGCGCGCCGAGGCGATCCGCAAGGTCGTGCGCCGGACCTACGCCCGGCCGCGCGCGAAGGTAGACGACGAGATCATGGAGCGCGCGCACCTCAACGACAAGCCGGCCCCGCGGCGCAGCTCGCTCTTCAGCCTCACCTCGTGAGCCGGCGCGAGACCGGCGCGACCGCGCGTCCAGCGCGTCGCATCCGTCCCACGCCGGCTCATCAGAATCCAGGTGCCCCTGGCTTCCCTACGGCCGCTGCTCCACCGGCTGGAACTGTTTGCCCTCCGGGCCGACGTACTCCGACTGCGGCCGGATCAGGCGGTTGGCCTCCATCTGCTCCAGCACGTGCGCGGTCCAGCCGGCGACGCGGCTGACGGCGAAGGTGGCGGGGAAGTACTCACGCGGCAGGCCCACCGAATTGAGCACTGAGGCAGAGTAGAACTCGACGTTGGTATAGAGCCGCCGGTCCGGCTTGCGTGCGTTGAGCGCCTGGATGGCGTACTCCTCGGTGCCGCGGGCGAGCGCGAAGAACTGCGGGGTGGACGACTGGCGCGCCATCTCACGCAGGATCTCGGCGCGCGGGTCGGTGGTGCGGTAGACGCGGTGGCCGAAGCCCATCAGCTTGCCGCCGGAGTTGAGCGCATTGTCCACGTACGGCTGGATGTTGTCGGGGCTGCCGATGGCGTCGAGCATGTCCATCACGAGCTGCGGCGCGCCACCATGCAAGGGACCCTTGAGTGCACCAATGCCGCCGACCACCGCCGAGCATATATCCGACTCGGTCGAAGCAATCACGCGGCAAGTGAAGGTCGAGGCGTTCATGCTATGGTCGGCCAGCAGCACCAGGTAGGTGTCGAGGCTCTTGACGTGGCTTTCGGGCGGCCTCTCGCTGGTCAGCATATAGAGGAAGTTCGCGGCGTGGCCCAGGCTCGCGTTGGGTGCCACCAGCTCCTTGCCCTTGCTATGGCGGTAGAAGCCGGCGACGATTGTCGGGAAGACAGCGGCTAGCCGGATTGCCTGCGCCTCGGTCGGCTTGCCCTGGATGGGGTCGCCCGCGCCAATTGCCGAGACGACAGTGCGCAGCGCATCCATCGGCACAGCGTCGCGCGGCAGCCCCTTGAGCGCGGCAAGGGCGGCATCGTTGAGCGCGCGCTGGCCGCGCATCGCCTGTGTGAGCTGGTCGAGCCGCGCGCGATTGGGCAGCTCGCCGTTCCAGAGTAGATAGCAGACTTCTTCGTAGCTGGCCTTGGCGGCGAGCTGGTGGATGTCGTAGCCGCGATAGACCAGCTTGCCTTCTTCACCGAAGACGTGGCCGACCTTCGTCGCGGCGACCACAACCCCATCAAGCCCTTTCGGCGCGGACATCGTCGTGCTCCTCTGTGCGCGAGGGTGCCCGCACGAGAGCCGCACCCTGCGCGCGATATGGATGGATACCACACTGCATCCAACGGATCGGCCAAACATTGCCGCCGTTGCCCATACTATAGCTTGATTTATATTGATTTGTCTAGGGGAGCATTGATCGGCGGTGTCATGCGCGCGTTGACGCCGCCCGCATCAGGGCTTATACTGGCAGGTGAGCATGGATGTCCGCGGATGCGTGAGCGAGCGGGCAGCGTATTGGGAGGCGGCTATGATCGTGAGGGATGGCGAGGAATTCCTGACCGCCCAGGAAGCCTGCACAATCCTGGGGGTCAAGCCCGCGACGCTCTATGCCTACGTCTCGCGTGGGCTGCTCGAAAGCTACCGCCAGGGCATCAAGCGCATGCGCCTCTACCGCCGCGCCGAGGTCGAATCGCTCACCCGGCTGCACCGCCCCAACGCCCCCGAGGATGAGGCCGCGCCCGAAGCCGCCCAGCCCGACGACGAATCCGCCGACAATGACGCCACTGAGTGGACGAGCTACGTCTGAGGGGGAGCGGGCGGTGAACGCGGAGTTCGCGGAGACTCGCGGAGGCCGCGGAGGGAGAGAGCAGAGAGAACGCGAAGGACGCGAAGGGCAGAATCAGAGCAACCGCAGAGGGCGCGGAGGGAATCCGTAGGGGCGTCCGGTGGAAGCCCGCCGTGCGGGGCGGGACGCGGAGGTACGATTGGCCAGGAGCGGCGCATGGGGCGATACGTCCTGATCCGGCCGGGGGCGCTGGGCGATGCGCTGCTCGCACTGCCCACGCTGGCGCTGCTGCGCCGCGAGCGGCCGGAGGCACACATGACGCTGGTGGCGCGCGGCGACGTGCTGCCGCTGGCGCGCGCCTCGGCGCTGGCCGGCGCTACCTACGATTGGTCAGATCCCATGTGGGCAACGCTCTTCGCCGATGCGCCACGGGCAGATGAAGCACAGGCGGCGGTGCGGGACGCGGCGGTGGTCGCCTGGCTGGCGGATGAAGGCGGCACGGTGGCTCGCAATCTGGCGGCATGGGGCGCGCGGCAGGTAGTGGTCGCGCCGAGCCGCCCGCCGGAAGATAGAACTACGCCGCGCGAGCATATGGCGCTGCTACTGGCGCGGGCGCTGGCACCGCTTGGCATCGCCGTGCCCGCGGCGGCCGAGTCCCTAGCCGCGGCTATGCCGCCGCTGCGCGTGGACCCGCACGATACGCAGACGGCAGCGCGGGTCTGGGACGCGCTCGATCTCGGCGCCGAATCGCGGCCCGTGGTGGCGCTGCACCCCGGCAGCGGAGGTGCGGCCAAGCGCTGGGCGCCGGAGCGTTTCGGCGAGCTGGCGCGGCGGCTCACCGCAAGCGGCTGCCGGCCGCTGCTCGTCGAGGGTCCGGCCGACGCCGAGGTGACGGCGGCGGTGCTGGCAGCGCTGGACACTGAGGCGGGTGTGATGATGCTCGCGCGCAGGCTGAGCATCGGGGCGCTTGCCGCGCTGCTGCGGCGCTGCGCGGCCTACGTGGGCAACGATTCAGGCGTCTCGCATCTGGCGGCGCTGGCGGGTGTGCCGACCCTCGCGCTCTTCGGGCCGAGCGATCCCACGCTGTGGGCGCCGCTGGGTCCGCGCGTGCGCATCCTGCGTGCGCCGGCGGGCGATCTGGCGCTGCTAGAGGCTGGCGCTGTGTGCGAGGCGCTGGACAGCATGCTCTTGTCTCTGCGCCCTATGCCCTAAGCTCTCGCTAACCCTGATGATTCATAGAATCACCACGTTGGGCGAGCGCGTAGTGGGGCGAGGGTGTGGGCTGAAGTCCCACGGCTAATCCCTCAACATGCCATCGGCTGAAACATCGCCGGCTTGGCTCTGAGTCTTGTCCTAGCCCGATCCATCTCTCTTGCAGACGCCTTCGCGCCGGGATTACCCGCGGCACTTCAGGCCGCCTGCCCACCCTATGCCTCCCCTCGCCACCGCGGTGTAGGAGCCTCGCCCGCAAGGTCGGGGATCAGGACCCTAGCTCAGTGTGCAGCCGCCGACCTTGTTGCTCCACTCGCCCTGCACCAGATAGCGGTCGCCGTTGGCGAGTGTGACGTTGCTGCCGTCGGGGCGGATGGTGCCGAAGTAGCGCACGCACTTGTCGGCGATCTCGCCGCCCTCGCGCGACTGCATGGCACCATCGTCGAACCAGCCGGGTGCGTCGTCGGGCAGGGGATCGCTGATTGATTCGAACTGCTCGTGCGAGGCAATGGTGATCGTGGAGTCGGCGGCGAGGTCGCCGTTGGGGCTGGTGAAGTCACTGAAGGTGCAGAGGCCGCCGTCGTTGCCCACGTTGGGGACGTAGGCGTAGATCGCCTCATCCGCCAGGCCCTCGTCGCCCAGGCCCGAATGGAACGAGCTGTGGTAGCCACAGAAGCCATGGTCGGTCTTGAACGAGCAGTCGGAGTTGGCGTCGGAGGTGAAACACTCCTCGGCGCCCAGGCCGGTCAAGACCACGAACTCGGTATCGAGGCCAGTGTGCCAGCCCGGATTGGCCTTGATCGCGCGCGTCACCTCGGCCTGGATGTCGTTGTCGAGCAGCGGATCGCTCTGGTCGGCACGCGCGGGCTGGCAGGAGGTCGCGCCGATAGTGCAGTGCTGATAGGCGGTGGTATCGGTCCAGGTGCCGGCAAGCGCCGCCGTATTCTGCACGAAGCCCTGATAATCCCAGTACTGCGATAGGATGCCGAAGAACGGCGTGCCGCCCACGTCGTGGAAGTAGCGCTGCACCAGCGACTTGAAGCGCGTGTCACCGCCTCCTGGCTCCATCGGCGAGCCAGCAGGCGCCCAGTAGATGATGTAGGCGTGGTACTGGTGCATCACGTTGCCGTAGTGGTAATGCACCGGCGGGCAATTGGCGGTGCAGATCGAAAAGCTCGCCTGCACAGTATTGCCCGGCTTGATGGTGACGCTCACCCCAGCCATGTTGTCGTGGTCGTCACGCGCCAGGCAGGTGTAGGTGCCAGCGGCGACGCCGGGCAGCGAAAACGAGCCGGTCTGGTCGGTCTTGGTGTGCAGCCAATTCACCGTCACCTGGCTGGACGAGAAGTGCGCCAGATCGGGGCACTGCACCGTGATGCCAGCGGCGGGCGCGCCGCTGTTGACGTAGGCCACCGAGCCGCGCAGTGATCCCGGCTGGAAGTGGAGCTGCTCGCAGTTGATCGCCGCCGAGGTTGCGGCGAGCCGGCAGGCCGATGCGGACGACGCGCCGAAGTTCAGCTCGATGCGGCTCTGCGTGTGCCCGGCGATGCGCACCGTTTCAATGGCATAGGATGGCTGCCTGCCGGCTTTGCAGGTGTAGCCGGACGACGCCTGCGGCACTGTGAGCGTGTAGCGTCCATCGCTGCCGGCGGTGGTGGAGACGCCGTTGCAGGAAATGGTGGCGGCGACGGGATCAGTGGCGCCGGGCACGCTCGCGTTGAGGCTATCGCCCAGCACGGTGCCCGCAATCGTGATCGTCGCCTGCGTCCCGCAGCCCGCCTGGGCCAGCAGCACGACCAGCAGAGCGCCAAAGAGCACCGGGAGCCAGCGCCGCCTCATGCCATTGTCTCCCATCGCTCCCTTGGCCTACTCTGCCGCGCACGCCACCCGCACGCAGCTTTATACTAGCAGACGCACGCAAGCACGCAAGGACCCTTCTCGCGCCCCAGAGTCATTGAGCCGATCGTGTGCGTTCCCAGCCCGCGCAGGCAAGGCTCTCGTGGTGGAACGCCCGTAGGCGCGGATTTATCCGCCGGCCCCTGTCGCGCGGCTGTACCCAGCGCGCCACAATAGAGTACACTACCTCGTGTCATACGTGGGGCGATGAGTGCGCGGGCAGACACAGGCGGATGCCACGGGCGCGCGCAGCTCGCGAGCGAAAGAGAAGGAGCACGACGATGGCCGCACAGGCTCGGGTCGCCATCACCGGCATCGGCATGATCACGCCGGTCGGCAACGATACCGCCAGCAGCTGGGCGGCCCTGCGCACGGGACGCACAGGCATCGGGCTGATTTCGCGCTTCGATACCAGCCGGCACGACGTCAAGATCGCCGGCGAGGTCAAGGACTTCGATCCGCTGGCGTATATGGACCGCAAAGAGGCGCGCCGCACCGAGCGCTTCATCCACTTCGCGCTGGTCGCGGCGCGGCAGGCGGTGGACGACGCCGAGCTAGACGTGGCGAGCATGCCCGATGAGGTGGGCGTGGTGATGGGATCGGGCAGCGGCGGCCTGGGCATCCTCGAAGACCAGTTCCGCGTGCTCTACGACCGCGGCGCCGACCGCATCAGCCCGCTGCTGATCACGCAGATGGTGCCTGATATGGCGTCGGGGCACCTGGCGATGACCTTTGGCGCGCGGGGTCCCAACTTCTGCACCGTCTCGGCCTGTGCCACAGGTGCTCACGCGATCGGCGAGTCGTACGAGATCATCAAGCGCGGCGATGCGCGGGCGATGATCGCCGGCGGCACCGAGGCTGGCATCACCTCGATGACCCTGGCCGCCTTCGACAGCATGCACGCGCTCTCTACGCGCAACGACGAGCCGCGGCGCGCCAGCCGCCCCTTCGACAACCTGCGCGACGGCTTCGTGATGGGCGAGGGCGCGGGTGTGCTGGTGCTCGAAGACTTCGATCTGGCCCGTGCGCGCGGGGCGCAGATCTACGCCGAGGTGCTGGGCTACGCCGCCTCCTCCGACGCGCACCACATCACCGAGCCAGCGCCAGGCGGCACCGGCCTGGCCCGCGCGCTGCGCCGCGCGCTGCAAAAGGCGGAGTTGGCACCGGAAGCCGTGGGCTACATCAACGCGCACGGCACCTCCACGCGCTTCAACGACCGCGACGAGACGGCGGCGATCAAGTCGGTCTTCGGCGAGCATGCGTACAAGCTGGCCGTCAGCTCCACCAAATCCATGACTGGCCACCTGATGGGTGCGGCCGGCGGAGTCGAGATCGCCATCACGGCGCTGGCACTACACGACGGCGTGCTGCCGCCGACGATCAACTACGAGGTGCGCGACCCGGAGTGCGACCTCGACTACGTGCCCAACACCAGCCGCGAGGCGCCGATCCGCGTCGCGCTCTCCAACTCGATGGGCTTCGGCGGCCACAACGCGGTGGTCGTGCTCGGCAAGGTATAGGAGGGAGGGGTACGGAGCACGCGGAGGACGCAGAAGGGGGGACAAGAGGAAAGTCGTAGGGGCGTACGCGGGCGTGCGCCCATAATCACCCAAAGACAGGGGGAGCGCGGCATGGCGACGCTTGAGCTGGAGACGATGCGCTGCGAGCTGGAAGGGCCGCTGGGGCGGCTGCGGCTCAACCGGCCTGAGGCGCTCAACGCGGCAAACTGGGCCTGGGTGCGCGATTTGGTGACGGCCACCACGTTCTTTGCCGTCCATCCTGAGGCGCGCGTGGTGATCGTCAGCGGCGAGGGGCGCGCCTTCTGCAGCGGGCTGGACGTGAAAGAGCTGGCGCAGGGCAGCCTCACCCCCGGCTGGTTTACCACCTGGGAGCGCGGTGTGCTCGCGCTGGAGCGGCTCGACGCCATCACCATCGCTGCGATCCAGGGCTACTGCCTGGGCGGCGGCTTGCAGGTGGCGCTCGCCTGCGACCTGCGCATCGCCACCAGCGACGCCGTGCTGAGCATCCCGGCGGTCAAAGAGGGGGTGGTCGCCGCGCTGGGGCCGATGCGCCTGGCCCGGCTGATCGGCGCGGGGCCGGCGAAGCGCCTCTGCCTGCTGGGGCGACGATTCTCGGCGCAGGAGGGCGCGGCGCTGGGGCTGATCGACGCGGTGGTGGCGCCCGACGAGCTGGAGCAGCACGCGCGGGCGATGGCCGACGAGCTGCTGGCGATCCCCTTCACCGCGCTGCGCCACACCAAGCGCCAGATCAACGATGCCTTCGATAGCGACCCCGACGCGCTGTTTGCCGGCCTGGCGGGTGTGCAGGACGAGTGCCTGCGCTCGCCGGAGCACGCGGAGGTGATGGCGCGCTATCGCGAAGAGCAGGCAGCGCGGAAGGCACGCGGATAGCTGGCATCGTTGGCAGAGAATCGGATGTGAGGTGTCTGGCGACCGTCGGCAACCAGACCTGATTCGGAAAGGCAGGTACCAACGTGATCTTCCGCAGCCCGTATCCTGACGTGACGATCCCCGACGTAGACCTGACCACGCTGCTGCTGCGCCACGCCGACCGGCTGACCGAGAAGCCGGCGCTGATCGACGGCGCGACCGGTCACACCTACACCTACGGCGAGCTGGCGCAAACGGTGCGGCGTCTGGCTGGCAACCTGGCACAGCACGGCTTCCAGAAGGGCGACGTGCTGACCCTCTTCTGCCCCAACTCGCCGGAGTACGTCGTCACGCTGCTGGCGGTCTGGATGCTGGGCGGCCAGACGATGACCGTCAACGCGCTCTTCACCGCGCGCGAGCTCGCCTACCAGCTCAACGACGCCGGCACCAAGTACCTGCTGACCACCCCCGACCTGATGGAGCGCGTGCGCGAGGCGACCGCCGGCACGCCGGTGGCGAAGATCTTCTGTCTGGGGGGCGAGGCGGAGGGCACGGTGCCCTTCGAGCCGCTGCTGCGCGACGAGGCCGAGCCGCCGCAGGTGGCGATCAACCCGCGTGAGGATACCGCCGTGCTGCTCTACTCTAGCGGCACCACGGGGCTGCCCAAGGGCGTGATGCTCACCCACCACAACGTCGTCGCCAACATCTGCCAGGGTGCGTCGATCATCCGCACCACCGAGGACGACGTGCAGATTGACGTGCTGCCGTTCTACCACATCGCCGCCTGGGTGATCTTCGCCCACATGGGGCTGTACCAGGGCGGCACCACCGTCACCCTGCCGCGCTTCGATCTGGCCGAGGTGCTCCAGAAGATGCAGGACTATGGCGTGACGAGCACGCTGTTCGTGCCGCCAATCGTGCTGGCGCTGGCGAAGCAGCCCATCGTGGACAACTACGATCTCTCGAAGTTCCGCCTCTGTGTGGTGGGCGCGGCGCCGCTGCCCGATACCGTCGGGCGCGGCTTCGTCGAGCGCATCGGCTGCACCATGCAGCAGGCGTACGGCCTCACCGAGACGAGTCCTCTGACCCACGCCAACCCCGGCGACAATATGGCGAAGCTGCTGGCGGCCGGCGTCTGCCTACCCAACACGGAGTGCAAGATCATGGATACGGCTACCGGCACTGAGTTGGGCGTGGGCGAGCAGGGCGAGATGCTGATCCGTGGGCCGCAGGTGATGCGTGGCTACCTGGGCCGGCCCGACGCGACCGCCGCGACGATCGACGCCGAGGGCTGGATGCGCACCGGCGACATTGGCTACGCCGACGAGGACGGCTACTTCTACATCGTGGACCGCGTCAAGGAGCTGATCAAGTACAAGGGCTACCAGGTGCCGCCGGCCGAGCTAGAGGCGATCCTCCAGGCGCACCCGGCGATCGCCGACGCCGCCGTAATCCCCAGCCCCGACGAAGAAGCGGGCGAGGTGCCCAAGGCGTTCGTCGTGCTCAAGCCCGGCGCCACGGCAACGGCCGACGAGATCATGGCCTACGTCGCGGGACAGGTGGCGCCGCAGAAGAAGATTCGCCGCCTGGAGTTCATCGAGGCGATCCCCAAGACCGGCTCCGGCAAGATTCTACGGCGGGTGCTGGTGGAGCGCGAGCGCGCGTCCTGATGAGCGCGGGATCGAGGCGGGGCTATGAGCGATGGCTTGAAGCAATGCCATCATCCGGGCCGTGTGCGGCTCTCTCTGATCGCCTTCCCGTTGCCGTCTCTGTACAGCGCCCGCGGAACGTGGGACCGCTCGCCCGCGAACGACGCCCACGTCCACCCCGACGGCGACGCTGACTCCTAACTCTGGAATTATCCGACACCACCGTCACCAGGCTCGTGGGTGTGCGCGGTATCGCCGCTTTCGGCCTCAGATTCTCCACTCTCTCGCGGATTGAGGAACGGGCAGTCATCGGCGTTGCGGTACACTGCGCACGAAGTCAGCCGGCGGCGCAGATAGGCGAGAATGTCGTTGGGCACCGTCGCGGGCATGGCCGCGAGTGCCGCATCAGCGAAGACCGACGCCGCCTCAGGCTCGATAGGCTCGGTGCGCAATGCAGGACAGATGCGCTGCGCGGTGAACTCGTAGAGGTGACTCCAGCCTTCCTGCTCACCCTTGACCCGTCTGGCCAGCGCATCATTGCCAAGCGCTCGCGCGAAGCGCAGCGTTCCAGCCGTTCGCCCGATTTCGTGGATTCCGATAGCCAGCAAACACGGCGGATGCCGGTATGGTGCGCTTGGCTGTATGCCTGACGCCGGGGTCATCATGCGCTGGCTGCCCGCCTCGGCCGGTGCGGGTGTGATGGCGCCGGAGCTGCTTTCTCGACGCCGTTCGGCTCTGGGCTGAGTGCTCATTGGTGGCCTTCTTTCTGTTGATGGCCTGATCGTGGCACGTACGATAGTTTGGCTCACTGCGCGTGCGCCGCTAGTTGGAACAACCGTCGGGTGATCAGGACATCCCAGACGACCATGAGGAGCAAGGACGCGAAGGCGAAGACGAGACCCACCGCGCCCGCAGTCCCCGGCACCAGCATGAGGGCGCCAAACAGGAGTCCCAGATACGCGGTGACTTTGCCGAAGACGGCGCTCCGCAGCATCACCACCGAGATGATCAGGATGGCCACCCCGCCGAGGACGTAGCTGACGTCATAGGCGGTTCCCTGCCAGATGGCAAGCATCGCGTGACCCGCCGCCAACAGCTGCGAGCGCTGTGCATCGGTGGTCGCGGTCGCATATTGGTTGCTGAGCAGCAGCATGTTGAAGGCGACATTCGAGGCGAAGTAGGTGGCCACGCCCACGAGGCCCACGATAGCTGCCAGCGCCATGACTGGCGCGTTGACGCGCCGGAGCGCGCCAAACAGGGCAAGGTAGATCAGACTAGACGAGCCAACGCCAAGGAGCATCGCCAGATCCAGGTCGATCAGCCCCAGCAGGGCGTTCCGGTGCAGGAGCGCGAACCAGCCGGCCACGGTCGTCGGCGGCGGGCTGACGATGAAGACGGGGATCGCGACCACAACCGTCGCGACCGTGAACAGTGCCGCCACACCGCCGGCCCAGTAGATTGGCCGCCACACAGCGTCTACCGTGTCGCTATGAGGCTCCGCTATGCGCCCCCGGCTTGCGGGTGCGGCTTCCAGCGTGGGCGTGTTCATGAAAGTGCTCCCTTCATAACCGGAGCTTCCAGACACCGCTTCAGGCCTGTCCAGATGGTCTGCTCCTGGCGTCGTCCCAGCTGGGCAATCAGCGGCGTCATCAGCTTCAACACACCCCGCGGCTTCAGGTCCCATGACCACCGCATCCGGGTCCCTTCTGGAATCGGGTCAAAGGTCAGCGTTCCCAGAATATCCATCGTGGACAGGTGCGTGGACGAGCCGAGTCGTCGCGGCCGTTCGTAGGCGGTGAACCCGATGGTCATGGTCGTGCTGCGGCCCATCACCTTGCTCTCGGCCCGGAACCGCGTGCCGCGACCGATGGGTCCGGCCGAAATTTGCTGTGCGCGGAGCATCCGCGGGTTGTACCGAGGCTCATTGCGCTCATCGGCGACGAAGTCGAACACTTCCTCTACCGGGCGGTTGATGATGATCTCGCCCTCGACGTGCGACACCTCGTACGCTCCTTTCGCACCGTGGCGCGCTGTGCTTG
>DASVAA010000079.1:0-2215 GCA_036376595.1 Ktedonobacterales bacterium
ATGATCTTCGGCGCGGGCGCATTCAACACCGCGCTCGCGCTACTGCTGCTCGTCATCGCCCTGCGCGGGCCGGCGACGCCTGCGTTCGCGCCGGCTTATCGCGACCACATGGCGGACCTTGCTGCGATCCTGCTCGCCACCACGATCTTCTGGGCCTATGTCGAGTTCTGCCAATTCCTCATCATCTGGGCGTCGAACCTTTTGAGCGACATCCCGTGGTATCTGCGCCGCATGGCCGGCGCTTGGGAAGCGGTGATGTACACCGTCGCCGGTGCCGGCTTCTTCGTGCCGTTCTTCATCCTGATCTGGACGCCGTCGAAGCGCAGCCGCGCAGTCGTCGCCGGTACCTGCGCGCTCATATTCCTCGCCCATCTTATCCGTGTGTGGTGGCTGGTCCTGCCGGAATTCCCGGAGAGCGGCTTCGGCTGGCTCGACCTCGCGGCGGTGCTGGCGCTGGGCGGGCTGTGGGGGCTCGTCTTCCTGCTGCGGCTGCAATATGGCCGCTTGCTGCCGGAGCGCTGGGCGCGGCCCGCTACGGAGGCGCCGCATGGCTGAGCGAGACGAGCGCGTGCTGGACAACCCGGAGACCGCCTACGAGCGCACCGATGTGCGGCTGATGATCATCGGCGTCCTGGCGATCGTGACAGTCGCCTTCCTGGTCACGGTTCCGCTCGTTCTGCGCAGTGCCTATTATCACACCCTTGCAGGTGTCGACCGCCAGCTGGCGGTGACACCTCCCACGCCCGAGCTCCAAGTCGATCCGCGCAGCGACCTCGCGGAGTTCCGGAATGAGGAGAGTGCTCGGCTCAACAGCTACGGCTGGGTCGACCGCGGCAAGGGTGTCGTCCACATCCCGATCGCGCGGGCCATGTCGGAGATCGCCGCCAAAGGCATTCCCGACTTTCCCAAGGCGTCGCCATGAGGCGCGTGCTGGCCGCCGCGCTCGTCCTCGCCGCGCTCACCGTCCCGCCGGCCCCCGCCAAGGCTGCCCTGACGCAGGCGCAACTCGGCGATCTCGCTTTTCGCCAGCATCCTGGAGCCGCGCTGCCGCTCGATGCCGCTCTAGCCGACGAGAATAGCCGCGAGGTCCGCCTCGGCGACTTCTTCGCCGCGGGGAGGCCGGTCATCCTCGTGCTCGATTATCTCCACTGCAAGACGCTGTGTGGCTTCGTGCTGGGCGGCTTGGCTCACGCGCTGGCACAGCTGCCGCTTGCGGCGGGCAAGGACTATGCGGTGGTCGCGCTCAGCATCGATCCGCGCGAGACTGCGGCCGATGCGCGTTCCGCGCGATCGCGCTATTTGGCGCGTGCTGCTCGGGACGGCGATGCAGGGTGGCATTTCCTCACCGGCGAGGAGCCGGCTGTGCGACGCATCGCCGACGCCGTGGGCTTTCCCTACCGCTATGACCCGGAGCTCGATCAATACGCCCATCCCGCGGGCTTCGTGGTGGCGTCGCCCGACGGGACGATCGCGCGCTACATCCTCGGTGTGGGTTACGCGCCTGGTGATCTGCGTTCGGCGATTGGCGCGGCAGAGCAGGGCAGGGTAGCGGCGGCGCTGAGTCGTCTACTGCTGTTGTGCTATGGCCATGACCCGCAGCAGGGCCGTTACACGCGCCCGATCGAGCTGGCGGTCATCCTCGCCAACCTCGCGGGCATTCTCGGCCTGGTTACCGTGATCGCCCGCATCCACCGCCGGCGCAACGGCTGAGGCGGCGATGCAGTGGGTGCCGTTCTGGCCGCGCAGCGCCTCGGTGACAGCACAGAGCATCGATATGATCTTCATCGGCGAGCTCGCGTTGGTGCTCGTCATCCTCGGCTTCGTCTTCGGGCTGATGATCGTCTTCGGATTGCGCTATCGGCGCGGCAGTCAGGCTGACCGCAGCAACCTGGTCAAGAAGACTTGGCATTGGGAGATCGCCTGGACGCTCGGCAGCCTGGCAGTGTTTCTCGCGCTGTTCGTCTGGGGCGCCAACATGTATGTGTGGCTCTATATGCCGCCACGCGCCGATCTCGAGATCTATGTCGTGGGCAAGCAGTGGATGTGGAAGGCGCAGCATCCGGGCGGCCAGCGTGAGATCAACCAGCTGCATGTGCCGCTCGGCGCGACGGTCCGGTTGCTGCTCACCTCCCAGGACGTGATCCATAGCTTCTTCGTCCCGGCATTTCGTGTGAAGCACGACGTGCTGCCCGGCCAGTACGAGACCTTCTGGTTC
>DASVAA010000080.1:0-17231 GCA_036376595.1 Ktedonobacterales bacterium
TCACGCCCGATCAGCGACGGCTGGCGAAGACCGTCAATTTCGCTGTGCTCTACGGCCAGTCGGCGTTTGGATTGGCGAACACCACCGGCATGAGCAACGCCGAGGCGGTCGAGTTCATCCGCAACTATGAGCAGACCTTCCCGAAGGTGCGCGAGTACGTGCAGAGCACGCTGCAGCAGGCGCGCACGCGGGGCTATGTGCAGACGCTGCTGGGACGCAAGCGCTTCTTCCCCGATTTCGCCACGTTGATCCCTAACATGCGGCAAGAGGCCGAGCGCGAGGCGATCAACATGCCGATCCAGGGTACCAACGCCGATATGATTAAGATCGCGATGGCGCATCTCGATGCGCAATTGCGCGAGCTGAAGCTGGGCGCGCGCATGATCTTGCAGGTCCACGACGAGCTGGTGCTCGAAGTGCCCGACCCCGAGCTGGACGCCGTCTCGGAGCTGGTGCGCGACGCGATGGTCGGCGCGATGCAGCTCAGCGTGCCGATCAAGGTCGAGATGCGCGCGGGCCGCAACTGGTATGAGGTCAAGCGGCTGCTATAGGCATGGCTGCCCGGCGGTTGAAACCGCGCCTGAAGGATCTGCTTCGCGGCCGCGAAGTCCGCCTGCGCGGACAGGAGAACGAGCGACGCCGAGCAGACGCGCGGCGCGCTGCAAGTCAGCCAGCGCGCTTGCGGTACGACTGGATCGCCTCGACGTGCTCCATGTCGTGCTCGGTTAGCCACCAGAGCTGCGCTGTCTCGTCCCAGCCGGCGGGACCCAGCGGCGCACGCTCGTCGGGCCAGCCATCGAGCGCGGCGAGCAGCTCGTCGTAGGCGCTGTGGAACTCCTGCATCACGTCCACCAGCGGCAGGCGGCGGCGCTCGGCCACCCGCGCCGCATTCCAGTCGTCCACGCTTTCGGTGATGATCGGGCCATCTGGCTCGGTGCCGGCGGCTGCCCGCTGGATCGCCAGCACCGTCTCATGCTGCCAGGCGGCGATGTGGGCAAGGATGTCCTTCACCGTCCACTCGGCGGTCACGAGGTCCTGGCTCATCTGGTCTTCGCTCAGCCCGCTAATCGTGTCGTTGAGCTGGCCGCGCGCGGCACGCACGCGCTCGAGGAAGTCTGCCTTGCTCACGCTGCGCCCTCCTCCCTACCATCCATCCACTCGCATCCACTCGCATCCGCTCGTTCGTCCGATTCCATCCATCCGCCCGCACAGAGCGAGCGATCCTAGTGCTCGCCGAACGCGCGCCCGGACATTGGCCGCGCCGCCTCGTAGCGCGAGTATAGGGCATGTCGGTGAGGGGCGTCAATCTGTAGCGGAATTGACATGCGCGGCGCTCCGGCGTATACTACATCCTGCGGTTGGCGCGTGCTACGCGGGCCGCGACAAGCCCCCGTGGCGGAATGGTATACGCGGCAGGTTGAGGGCCTGTGCCCGAAAGGGCGTGGTGGTTCGAGTCCACTCGGGGGCACCAACACACGACGTGCGGCGGTCGAGGCAGGCCGATACGCACGTCGCGTGGCTTTCCGGGCGGCTAGCTCAGCCGGAAGAGCATCTCGTTTACACCGAGAGGGTCGGGGGTTCGAGTCCCTCGCCGCCCACCAGAGGGCGCACGCCATGCGCCCCTTCAAGACTCATTCTCGTCCTCTGCGTCGTCCGAGGTTTCTCTCTCTCCTCCCTCTTCGCGATCTTCGCGCTTGCTTCGCGCCCTTCGCGTTCGCCGTACTCCCCTCAATACTTGTACGCGTGCGCTCGCGCTTCCTCTTCGGGCGTCATCTCGGCGCAGTGCGCGCACTCCAGCCGCTTGACCGCGATGTACGCCTGCGTCAGGGTCGGGCCGAGCGCCGCTGTCAGCACGTCATCCGCCTCCAGCGCGTCCAGCGCCGCGCCCAGCGATTCGGGCAGCCGCGCGATGCCCCTCCGCTCGCGCTCGGCGTCGTCGAGGTTGCCAGGGTCCACGTCCACCGGCTCGCCAGGGTCCAGCTCGCGCGCCACTCCGTCCAGACCCGCCGCGATCAGCGCGCCGAGCGCCAGATACGGATTGCCGCTGTGGTCCGCCGGCTTCAGCTCGAAGTTGGTGGACTCCGCCTCGCGGCCCCAGAAGCGTGACGGGATGCGCACCGCGGCCTCGCGGTTGTCGAAGCCATAGGCGGTGTAGGCCGAGCTCCAGAAGTGCGGCAGCAGCCGGCGGTACGAGTTGGGGCTGGCGCAGGTGAGCGCCAGCAGCGCCGGCAGATGCGCCATGATGCCGCCGATGAAGGCGTAGCCCAGCGCGCTGACTCCACCGCGGCCGTCGGGATCGTAGAGCAGGTTGCGACCGGCGTGCTCGCCATCGGGCGCGCCCCACAGGCTGAAGTGAATGTGCGCGCCGCTGCCGGCCTGATCGAGGAACGGCTTGGCGGCAAACGAGGCGATCAGCCCGTGCTGGTGAGCCACGCCGCGTACCGTCTCGCGCACCAGTACGATGTTGTCCGCCGCACGCAGCGCCTCGGCGTGCGCCACGGATAGCTCCTGCTGTGCCGGCCCCAGCTCGGGCATGAACTGTTCGACCGCGACGCCCTCATGCTCCAGCGCGGCCAGGATGTCGTTGACGACCTCCGCCGACGAGTCGAAGCCGATGCTGCTGTAGCACAGACTATGGTCGAAGGGCACGTAGCCGCCGTCGCCAGTCTCGCGCGCCAGGTAGAATTCGTGCTCCACTGCCGCGCGCATCACCATCCCCCGCTCGCGCGCCGCCGCGATCTGTCGCTTGAGGACGGTTCGCGGGCAGGCTTCCCAGGGGACGCGGTCCTGCGCCGTATAGAGGTCGCAGAGCATCATTCCCGTGTGTGGCACGTAGGGCAGTACGACGAACGTTTCCGCGTCAGGCACCAGGCGGAACTCGCCCACCGGCCCCATGCCCGGTACGTCGGCCAACCGGTCCACGCCGGCGAACGCCTGCATCGCCAGCGATTGTCCGATACCCTCCGCCATCCGCCGCTCCAGCCCGCTCACATGCGTCGCCTTGCCGCGGATGATGCCGCCATTGTCGCAATACATGAAGCGCACCAGGCGCAGGTGCTCGTCGTTTGCCCGCCGCACCACGGCTTGCGTGTCCATGCCGCACCTCCCGAACGGGGCGCCGTCTCTACCGGCACCGGGCCAACCGTGTGTACGCACGGTACGATAGGTGGGCGAGTGGCCGGTGTCAAGGCGCGGCGGCGAGTCTGCGCGATACTGGCGGCAGTCCCATCGGCCGCGCCGAATGCGTGCCCGGACCCCAGGGTGAACGTCACGGCTCCACGCCCGCCGCGGTTGCCGCGCCCGTGCGTGCGCGAGCGTACACAACTCGCTGCCCGGCAAGAGCCGGAAATCTCCGATAGACGATCCTGAGCCGCATGTGTGATCGCGGATATAGCCTTCGAGGGCGGCTGTGGGGTATGGTGTGAAGCATGCGCATCAGTCTCTCCACCGGCAGCCTCTACCACCGCGGCCTTGCCTATACCCTTGCCCTCGCACGCGACGCTGGCTTCGACGGCGTCGAGCTGGTGGTTGGGCTGGACTACGCGCTGGGCGGCCTCAAGCGCGTGACGCGGCTGGTGCGCGAGGCCGAGATTCCGGTGTTCAGCGTCCATCCGCCGTTCGTGCGCTTCCCCGGCTGGCCGCGGCCCGTCGCGCTGCGCGTGCTGCGGATGGTGGAGCTGGCGCGTGCCGTCGAGGCGCCGGTGGTGGTGTTGCATCCGCCGCTGATTCGCGGACCTCAGACGCCACGCGCCCAGCGCTACAGCTATGCGCTGCGACTGGCTCAAGTCACCTTAGGCGAGGGCGGCCCCACGCTTGGGCTGGAGACGATCCAGTACAACAAGCGCGAGCAGCACTACTACCTGGACGACGCCGCCACGCTGGCTACCTTCGCCGTCGAGCGCGGCTGCGGCATCACCTACGATACCTGCCACGCGGGCGCCAACGGCGAGGACCTCCTCGCGACGTACGAGCGGCTGCGGCCGGCGCTGGTCAACGTCCACCTCAGCGATGTGGAGTGGCAGGATGGCTATCCCAGGACGCACCGCATCCCCGGCCTTGGCGCGCTGCCGCTGGGCGATCTGGTGGGCCGCATGGCGCGCGACGGCTACGACGGGCCGCTGACGCTGGAGCTACATCCCAGGTTCGTGCCGCTGCTGGGCCGCGCGAGCCAGCTTGCCGTGTTGCGCGACGCCGTCGCCCGCGTGCGCGCGATGGCAAGCGGTACCTTGCTCCCCCTCGCCCCCCAAATGTAGGGGCGCGACTGGTCTCGCCCTTTGGGGTCGGGGGGTGAGGACCATTCAAATCCCGGTGAAGGTCGGACGGCGATACTCGGGACGAGGGCCACTATAGTCCGGCTCGACGCGCTCGGCGAAGATCGTCGTCTTGATGTTGCCGCGCACGTTGAACTCGCCCACCACGCGGATCCAGCGCGGTGCGAGCGCGGCGGTGAGGTCGTCGAGAATGCGATTGGTCGCCGCCTCGTGGCTGACACCCTCGTTGCGGAAGGTATTGATGTAGAGCTTGAGGCTCTTCAGCTCGACGATCGAGGGGCCGGGCACATAATCAATCACCATCGTCGCGAAGTCGGGGTAGCCGGAGCGCGGGCAGAGACAGGTGAACTCAGGGATCTCGAAATGCACGACGTAGTCGCGGTCGGCGTAGGGATTGGGCCACGGCTCGAGCTTGGCCTGCTCGATAGCGCGTGTGCCATAGGGCTTCTCGGCGCGCTGAGCGCGGGTATCGGTCATGGATGCGATGGCTCCTTGGGATCGCCCTCCCCGCACGGGGCGCGGGCGGACACTTCCCCGCATTCTACCGCATCCATGCGCATGCCTGTCGGGTCGCGGCAGGACGACGCACATCGGTCGTGTGCGTCTAATGCAAGTGGACTTCGCACATGGTGCGGCGCGAGACGTCAGTTCTACGATTGGAGCGCCGAGTGACCGATGATGCCTCAGCCGCGGGTGGCCGTGCAGTCGCGGTCATCCTCTGCGCCGGTCAGGGCAGCCGCATGCGCGCCGACCGCAACAAGGTCTTTCTGCCGCTCGGCGGCCGGCCACTGCTCGTGTGGGCTGTCGAGGCGTTCGCGCAGACGCCTGTGGTGGACGAGATGCTGCTCGTCGCGCACCCCTCAGAGGTGCAGCACGTGCGCGAGACGGTCGTCGCATATGGCCTGCCGCGCGTGTCAGACGTGATCGCCGGCGGGGCGACGCGCCATCAGTCGGAGGAGCGCGCGCTGGAGGCGCTGCGACCGGGCATCCTCTCCGGCTCAGTCGGCGTCGTGCTGATCCACGATGGCGCGCGCCCGCTCGTCACAGCGGAAGCGATCACGGCGCTGGTCGCGGCTGCGCGGGCGGAGGGCAGCGCGATGCTGGGCGCGCCCGTCACACCGACTGAGACGCTCGCCCGCCTCGCCCCGGACGGCACGGTGGCCGAGCTGCTGCCCACCGGCGACCTTTGGCGCGCGCAGACACCGCAGGCCTTCGCCGCACGCGAGCTGCTCGCCGCCTACGACGCCGCGCGCGACACCGGCTTCGAGGGGACCGACACCGCCGCCGCCTACACGCGGCTGGGCCACGCCGTCGCAATGGTCCCTGGCTCGCCGGCCAACCTCAAAGTGACGACCCCGGAGGATCTGCACAGGGCGGAGGCGCTGCTCGCGTCGCGTGATCGGGCGCCTCATGGCGGTGGATCGCCGCCCGCTGCACCTCAGGACTCGCCGCCACCACACACTCGTCACAGCACCGCAGCATCAAATGAGCGTGAAAAGTAAAGTGCCACGACTCCACGATTCGAGGATGAGCGGGATCGAACTTACAGTGCGTCTGACACAATGCTCCTGGATCGCCGCGCACGGAAGGGTTAGGCATGTGCGATGCACGAGGCGACAGACAGGCAGACGCCAACGAGGTTCTACGTCAATCGAGGCAAGGCGTTCCTCGCTGGCGTGGTCGGCGGGGGTGTCTATGTGGTCATTTTTGTACTCGCCTTTGTGTTGCCGAGGCCGCAAGTCACCGCGCGCCCCTGGATGTATGACGAGCCGTTCAAGACGCTGATCTTCGGTGCCGGTTTGCTCGTCTCCGGGGCGATCGTCCTGATGGGCCTCTACTGGACGTTCACTTCATCGCCCCTGCTCGAGCTAAGCTCAACCGGTATTACCTACCAGCCCTACCCATTGGTGAGACGAGTCGTGCGCTGGGACGACATGTACGGTATCACCGTGTCCACCGCATCATGGAAGTCCTATTTTCGCCGCGTCACGAGACTGACCATCTCTTTCCGACTGAAGCCGCACGCGGCCCCGCTATATCGTGGGCGCACCCAACTTGTCTGGAATATTGGGCAAGCAGCGCTACCTGTGCCGATTGACGATGTGGTGCGTACCGTGCATCGTTATCACCAAGTCACAGCCGCTAAACATCTTCGTGAAGGGCGCTTACCAGCATCCTAGCATGTAACTCACCCGCGCTACGCCGCCAGATGCTCTGCGCCCTCTGGCGGTTCCCGTTGGGGGCATTAGCGCGCCCCGACACATCGCCACCGCATGGGAAACGAGCAGTCGGGGCGCGTTGTGTGATGTGCGTTGCGGGCGTGGGCTACGGGTTGTACGGCGCGACGATCACCTGGCCGGCCAACGGGTTCGGCCCGTCGGTGTTGCCGCCGAGGCTGCCGGCGAGGCGCGAGCCGGCGGTGTGGTCCCTACGCGCATCCACCTCCGCCGCTCGACGGCCCCGTGTTGGATGGCCGTGCGCCCATATAGTCGCCGCGGCATGCCCAATGGTTCAACATCACACGTCCGCTTCGCGCGCCATCGGCTAGAATAGGCTCGTGGCGTGGCGATTGCTACGCCTGAGCTTCCAATGGCGGATTCCCTTGTGACCGTGATGGCCCCCAACGACGACGCGAGCGCGTGCGTCACCTTCGAGCTACGCGGGCGCGACCTGGCGCTGGTGCCGCCAGCCGCGCTCTGGCCGCTGGACGACGACACGCTGTGCGCCGCGCTCGCCGGCCCGGACGAGGCAGCCGGCGCCCGCGCTCTGCTCACACGCGACCGGCGCGGGCGGTTCCTCCGCGCGCGGCCGATGGACTTCCCGCGGCTGCGCGACGCGGTCCGCGCGCACGGCGCCTACCCGGTGCGCGTCGCCTTCGACGAAAGCCCACTGCTGCCCGTGCCGCCGGAGGTCGCGGTAACGCCACGTCCCTACCAGGAGGATGCGCTGATGGCGTGGCGCGCGGCAGGCTTCGCGGGCGTGGTGGTGCTGCCGACCGGCGCCGGCAAGACGGTGCTGGGCGCGCTGGCGATCGCCGATCTGGGGCTGCGGACGCTGGTGGTGGTGCCGACGATCGACCTGCTGCGGCAGTGGCGAGTCGCGCTGCTGCACGCGCTACGGCTGCCAGAGGAGCACGTGGGCGTCTTCGGCGGCGGCGATCACGAGGTCGCACCGGTGACGGTCATCACCTACGAGTCGGCCCAGCTACATCCCGAGCTGCTGCGCCACTTCGGCCTGCTGATCTTCGACGAGTGCCATCACCTGCCGGCGCCGACCTACCGCCAGATCGCCGAGGGCGCCTTCACCCCCAATCGCCTGGGACTCTCGGCCACGCCGGAGCGCGCCGACCTGGAACACGTGGCACTGCGGCGGCTCGTGGGGCCGGAGGTCTACCGCCGTGCGCCCGAAGAGCTGGCCGCCGCGCGCTACCTCGCGGCCTACGACGCCCACCGTGTGCCCGTGCGCCTCAGCGACGACGAGCAGGCGCACTACGATGCCGCGCGCGCGGTGTATCGCGAGTACATCCGCCGCCACCGCATCGCGATTGCGGGGCCGGGCGACTTCCAGCGCAAAGTGCTGTGGGCCAGCGCGCGGAACGCCGATGCCCGCGAGGCGATGCTGGCGTGGCGCGAGGCGCGCCACCTGGCGCTCAACGCACCGGCCAAGCTGGCGCTGCTCGAAGATCTGTTTGCGCGCCACGCGGGCGAGCGCGTGCTGGTCTTCAGCGAGTTCAACAGCGTGGTCGAGGCAATCAGCGACCGCTTTGCGATCCCCGCCATCACCCACAAGACACCGCCCGACGAGCGCCGCGCGATCCTCGACCGCTTCCGCGCCGGGCGCTACACCAAACTTGCCAGCGGTCGCGTGCTCAACGAGGGGGTGGATATCCCCGACTGCGGCGTCGCGGTAATCGTGAGCGGCACGGCCACGCGGCGCGAGTATATCCAGCGACTGGGACGCATCCTGCGGCCCAAGGAGACGCGCGCGGTGCTCTACGAGCTGGTGACCGAGGGCACGAGCGAGGAGCGGGTCTCGGAGCGCCGGCGGGGACAGCATCAGGGGAAGGAAGCCTGACCATGCGCCTGGCGCTCGCCGACGTGAAGAAGGCCATCACCCGCCGCGCGGGCGAGGTGTACGTCGCGCCGCGGCTGCTGCGCCCGCGCGAGCATGTACGTGCGCTGGCCGCGCTGATCGCGCTGTACGAGGAGCACACCGGCCGCACCCGCGCCGCGTTCCCCGCCGAACGTCCGGCGGAGCTGATCGGCGACTACCGCCTCGCGCGGTGCCTGATGACGACGCTCGGCGAGTGGTACGCCTGGGAATCACCCGCGTGGCCCGGTCCCGCGACGCCCGCCGAGGCGGAGGTGCTCGCCGCCGCTGGGATCGCCTCGCCGGTGGACCTGCGTCTCGCGCTCTACGATGCCGCCAACGCGGGCGGGCGCGGCTACCTACCCTCCATCGAACGCGAGGCCGCGCTGGACGCCTTCGCCGCGACGCTGGGCATCTCGCGGGCGACGCTCGACGCGCTGCTGGTGCTCGACCGTGACGAGCATGCCGTGCTGCGGCGCTTCTCATCTGATGCGGCTACGCCCGCACAGCTCGCCGCGCGCTATAACCAGCTCGCGCTGGAGGCGCTGCTGGCCGCCGCGGCCACCGTCGAGTGGGTACTGCCCGCGGTGCCGGGCGACCGCGGCGCGCGCTCGGCGGCGCTCAAGCGCGTGTGCTTCCTCGCGCGACGCATGGGGGTCCACTACGACGTAGCGTTTGAGGATACGGGGAACGCGGAGGACGCGGAGGCTCGCGGAGGTCGCGGAGAAGAAGGGCTCCTCGTCGCGGAGCGGCCCGCGCTGTACGCCGTGCCGTCCAATGGGGGTCTGGCGGGCCGGGCGCTGCGCGTCACGCTCTATGGACCACAGGAGGTGATGGGCGCCGCCAACCAGTACGGCGAGCGGCTGGCGCGCCTGTGCCGCGCGCTGCTGGGGTACCGCCGCCCCGACACTCACGACCGGCCGGCGCTGGGTGGCGAGGGGCTGCGCGGGTCGGCGCGCGTCTATCTGCACGGGCGCCCGCTGACCTTCCCCCTGGACGAGACCCTGCTCGCGCTGCTCGACTTCGATACGACCGCACCCACCGAACTCGCAGGCGAGCAATTTGACAGCGCGCTGGAAGAGCGGCTCTTCGCCGAATTCGCCGCCCTGGAACGGGCAGGCGAGGCCCACGGCTGGCACGTCGAGCGCGAGCCGGAGCCGCTCGTGGCCGGCGAGACGATCTACCTGCCCGACTTCGGCTTCACGCGCGGCCCGCGGCGCGTGTATCTGGAGCTGGCCGGCTACTGGCGTCCTGAGTACCGCGAGCGCAAGGTGCGTAAGCTGCTTGCCCTGCGCAGCCGCATGCCGCTCGTCGTCGCCGCCCCGGCCGCCGCGCGCGAGGCGTTCGCCGCGCTCGACGGGGTGTACCCGCTGCTGTACTACGGTGCGCGCCCCTCAGCGACGGCGCTGTTGGCACTGCTCGATCGCGAGTACGACGACGCGGCCGAGCGGCTGGCGGGGGTGGACTGGCCGCGCGCGCTGGATCGTGTGGAGGCCGCGGGGTGGCTGGCGCCGAATGCCGCGATGGCGCTGCTGGGCGTGGTCTCGCGCTCCGAGGTTCCCGGTGCGCTGGAGCGCCTGAGTGCCGCCGCCTCCTCCAGCCGCGAGGCGCCGGAGTGGATCACTGGCGTGGGACTCTGTATGCCCGCGTGGCGCGAGACGGCTCAAGCGCGGTTGGCCGCGGCGGTGGGTTTCGCGCCAGATGGCCGGCTGGCGCTGCCGGCATTGCGCGAGCAGATTGCGCGTGACGATCCAGCGCTGGCGGGTCTGGATGACGATGGGGTGGAGGCACTGGCACGGCTGGCGGGCATGGAGGTGCGCCGCGACTCGATCTTCGCCGCCGAGGTGCTCGCACCTGGTATCGCTGCAGCCGACGAGGGATTGCCGGTATCGCACGAGCGGACGCAGACGCCGCGCCCATCCTCGGGCCGTGCGCGCAAAGCGCAACCCGCGTCGCGCGCGAGCCGTAAAGTGCATGACGTATCCCACAAGCCCCAGTCCCTCTTCGCCGATTCAGAGTCGAGCGGCGCGGGCGAGGATGCGCCCGAAACAACCAAGAGCTGAACGATCGCGCTGAGGCAGGCTGCCGGCCGCCACTACTTGCGGCATATGCTCATCATCCGGCGTCCTTTTTTTGTGGCTGGGTGACGGCCGGTACGCGAGGGAAGCACCCCCACTCAGGGCGACTCGTAGGGATAATCAGGAGGTGCGCCGTGGGAGAAGACGAGCAGCAACGGGAGCCGGCGCAGCCTGCCGGTCCGCAGGAGCCAGAGCAGCCCACAACGCTGCATCCGGCGGCGCAGGGCAACGGCCGGGTAGACGCCATCCACGGCAATGCGCATACCCTCGACCCCGACGAGCTGACCGCCGAGCTGGAGCGCCAGGCGCGCGAGATGCTCGATGCGCTGCGCGAGACCGCAGGCGACCTGGGCGCGCGTGTGCGCCGTGCCGTCGAGCACGCTTCATCGCTGTGGGACGAGACACACCCAGGCCTACCGGCTGAGACCGGCGTCGCGCCTGAGGACGACCGGCGCGCGCGGCTGCTGGCGAGTCGCTGGGTGGCGCGCGACTTCCTGGTGGACCCCGACCTGCCTGGCGCGATGACGGTGCGCAGCGTGACCTCCGCGCGCATCTGGCATGTGGCGCTGCACGAGCGCGGCGAGCGCCGCGAGCTGGCCGAGGGCAGCGAGCCGTACAGCGGCCAGCGCCCCGCCGAGCCAGGCCCTGTCCTGCCCGCGTGGGATTACGTCTTCCCCGCCACACCTGATATCGTCTCCGGCGTGCGTCGCGAGCGCCTCTCGGGCACCGGCACCGTCGCCGCCTGCGCCCGCTGCAACGGCTCCGGCCACCGCCCCTGCGCGAGCTGCGAGGGCAAGGGATTGGTACCTTGCCCGCGCTGCCACGGGCGCGCGCGTGTCCCCTGTGCACGCTGCCGCGGACGCGGCCACATTGCCGATCCCAACGCCGAGCGCCAGGCGCGCGCCAGCCGCCCCTACCTCCAGATCCAGGCCGAGCGCGTGGCGCAGGATGCGGTTGACCGGCTCGCCGGCTTCGCCGAGCGGCTGCGGCAAGATTACGCGGTGCCGTTGCCGCCCACGCACCAGTGGCTCCCCGCCGCGCCGGCCTCCGGCGTCACCATTCCATGCCCGGACTGCACCAACGGCACCGTGCCCTGCACCTGCAATGAGGGCAAGGTGGTCTGCGCGACCTGCAGGGCCACTGGGTACGACCGCTGCCCCGCCTGCTCTGGCACGGGGCGCGTCGTGCGCCACGCGCAGGTGGTACGTCACTTCGATACGCATATCCACCAGCGCACGCTGCCCTACGGAGACACCGAGGCCGCCGGCTGGGTGACACACGAGATGCTGCGCAAGGTCCACGCGGAAGACGCCTGGGACGGCCCGACCGACGCGATGGGCAGCATCGGCGCGCCGGAGAGCGTGCCGGCGGACGTGTGGACAGCGGCGGTAGCCTTCGCGCGCGCCCCAGGCGATGCGCAGGCGTCGAGTCCCGCCGCGCCCAGCGAGCGGCGCGTGATCTCGCGCCGGCTGCGCCTCTCGCGCGTGCCCATCACGCGCGTGGAGTACACGTTCGCCGGCAAGCCGTTCAGCTTCGTCGCGGTGGGTCGTGAGGGCCATGAGAAGTTCTGGGCGCACGAGTTCCCGCCGCGCTGGAGCCGCGTCGGGCGCTTTCTGCGGGCGCTGTCGCGCGATCTGGCGCGCGAGGCGGGGACGGCGAGCGGCGGCGGCTCAGGCTACTCCGAGCGTCCCGCCGGGCTGCTGAGCCACATAGACGATTTCCGCCATCGCCGCCTCACGTCGGGGCCGGGGCAGCCCGCGGACGAGTCTGCCCCGCCCGCCGAGACTGAGATGCGGAATCCAGTCGAGCCAGATGTAGACTGAAAGACCTACACCGGCAGCTTCCGGTGACATAGCCGTTTGCGCGCTATATTCCCGCCGTTATCAAGCAGACCTTGCCACACCGGTGGATGCAGTCGAGGCCTGACACGCACGTGCGCCTTGTGTCTCGCCTGACCGATGCCGGGCCAGGGCTATCCGCGCAGAACCTTACCGGCCACCACCTCGTCACCGGCCACCACCTCGTCGCAGGCTTCCCGAGTCGCCACGGAGGTAGGTTCCTCACTCGCTCGGGATCGAGATCGCAAGCTGGCGCAGGTGCTCGGGGTTGGCGACCACATAGATCGCGACGATCTTGCCGTTCGTGATCGTGAATCTGAAAACGAGGACCTGTTGTCCACGCTGGGCCACAGCTCCCACGGCTCCGTTCACCAGCGCCGGTTGCAACCCCCTGACGCGCCCAGAAACCTGCCGGGCCACGGCGCCTGCACCGCGGACTTCGCCCGGCGCGCCCACAGACACGGAGGCGCGGTCGGCCCGCAGCACCACATCCGGGTCGAGCACCGCGAGCAGCGCGTCGAAGTCCCCGTCGCGCGAGGCTGCCAGGAAGGCATCCGCCACGACGCGTTGGCGGGCGAGATCGGCATCCTGCACCGTGGCCGCTCCCTGCACCCGGCGGCGAGCGCGGCTGGCAAGTCCTCGCACGAAGACACGCCTGCCGCGCGGACGAGAGACCAGCGTGAGCAGCAGCCTGCCGCGGAACCTGGCGCGGACTGAAGCTAGCCCTCCGCAGGAGACCAACTCAGGAAGATCTCAGGCCCATCGCGACCAGTATCGCGGCGCCGATGATCACGCCGATGATGATCGTAATGACGATCAGGACGACGATGGTGAGGACGATGACGCCAATCGCCTGCCCCTGGCTCAGCCGCGGCACCGCGATGGTCGCGAAATACCATAGGATGAGCGAATAGATACCGGCTGCCAGCCCGATCAGGCCACCGAGAATGGGGATGATGCCCGCGACCGCCGCGATGATGCCCAGCGGCACGAGAAACAATGTCAGCACATAGGCGTAGGGCAAAAAGCTCGCCGTGCTGCCAAAGAGCCGCGCCAGCAGGTAGGCGACACCGGCGACGACGAAGAAGCTGACGAACGTGGCGATCAGCGAGCCGATCACGCTACCGGCCGACGGTCCCGGCGCATGCAGCGCGCGGTATTCCAGCTTGGTGATGGAGTCGAATATCGCCCGCACGATGGCGAGCGCCACCAGCCCGATCCAGATTGCCGTCCAGTTGGCGTACGGCGCCTCGGCGCTGAACGTCGCGACGCCGGGATTGCGCAGCACGGTGACGTAGCGCTGCAGCAGCGCCTGGAAGTCGAAGCCGGCACCTGGAGCTGGCCGCGGCGGAGGGGGATACGCGCCCTGCGGTGGTGGCGGAGGGTATGCGGCGCCCGGTGGCGGGTACGCACCGGGTGGTGGCGGAGGGGATTCGCCGGGCGGTGGATACCCACTTGGCGGCGGGGGAAACTCGCCTGGCGGTGGCGGATACTCACCAGGTGGGACGTTCTGTTGCGCGTTCTGTTGCGCGTCGTTGGGGTCCATGCTCATACGGCAGCGCTCCTGACTCTGGAGATTGCGACGATGGCGAGCAAATCCCGTGCCGGATCGCTCGCCACGACGCATGGCTCTTCAATCGCTCGGAGCGGCAGGGTCCGCTCTCGGTGCAAAGCGCGCTAGAACGCGGGTGTGACCGGACCGCCAGCCCACTTCTCGGCGATATTGCCGATCAGCGGGAGCTTCGTCGCCTGGCCCGAGAAGCCGGCGATCGCGCCCCAGATCGTGCCCGCCAGGAGCGCCAGGCTGGCAAGCCCAAAGAGACAAAACACGAGGCAGCTTCCAAGTCCGAATCCGGTGGCTGCCGCGTTCGCCGCGGCCTGGGAGCCAGTGCTGCCCGCCGCGGTCGTCGCCGCCAAGACCCCGAACCAGATGATGAAGAACAGGACACCGAGGACCGCGCCCGCGATGCCCAGCAGGATGCCCTGCGCCGCGTGGAACTTGACGAAGCGGTTGTTCTTCTCGACGAAGAACACGATCAGAGGGCCGATAATGCCGATGATGAACGTCGAGAGATAGCTGAGGCCGGCGAGAACGTGCGCTTCCATGCCGAACGAGGTCGGCCCCCACCGATTGGGTGCCGCCATCGGCGGCGGCATCGGCGTGCCGTACTGCGGCTGTTGCGGATTCATGGCGTGTCTCCCTCTTTGCTCCCTTTGGCCGCCTTACGGCTGGCCGTGTTGCCTGGCAGGTGTGCGGAGACAGCTCCGGCTGCGATCCGCGGCGGCCAGGGCCTGATGAGTGGCGCGCTATCGTACTTGACGGCGCCGTGACGCAGCGTAGATTGGCGCCGCGTTGCGACAAGCGTACCCAATTATCGCGCCTATGTCTACGGGATCATTGACCTGCCCCACGCGGACTACGCATTTCTACTGTGAGCGGCAGCCGGAGCGGGCACCAAGGGTGTTCTCAGCATCCGAGGATGGGCCGCGCGCGTTTGACCCGCTCTCGGTCGCCGGCCTATAATGCCAAGGTTGGCAGGGTGTTTTCGGCTCCGCGGTCTGGCGCCTGCGGAGTCACCCTACAGGCGCGCAGTGTCGCGCGCCGCAGCACCCGCGGCAAAGGAGCTCCCGATGGCTGAGACTGAATCCATCCCCGTACTTGTAAGTGCTACGCGCACCCCCATCGGGCGCTTCCTCGGCGCGCTTGCTCCCCTCTCGGCCACCGACCTGGGCGCGGTCGCGATCGCCGAGGCCGTCAAGCGCGCGGGCGCCCCGGCTGACCAGCTCGACGAGGTCATCATGGGCAACGTCGTCTCGGCCGGCGAGGGTCAGGCCCCCGCACGCCAGGCGGCGATCAAGTCCGGCCTGCCCGAAGACCTCTCGGCGGTGACAGTCAACATGGTCTGCGGCTCCGGCCTCAGAGCGGTGATGCTTGCCGCGCAGGCGATCAAAGCCGGCGATGGGCAGCTCTTCGTGGCCGGCGGCATGGAGAGCATGAGCAATGCGCCCTACCTGCTGACCAAGGCCCGCACCGGCTACCGTATGGGCGATGGCACGCTGGTGGATTCGGTGGTTCGCGACGGCCTGTGGTGCGCCTTCGAGGACGTGCATATGGGCGAGGAAGCTGAGATCATCGCCGACAAGTACGGCATCTCGCGCGAGGCGCAGGACCAGTTCGCCTATCAGAGCCACATGAAGGCCCACGCGGCGACCGAGAGCGGCCGCTTTAGCGACGAGATCGTGGCCGTCGAGGTGCCGGGCAAGAAGGGGGCGACGCGCGTCGAGCACGACGAGATGATCCGTCCCGATACCAGCCCAGAGGCGCTCTCCGGCCTCAAGCCCGCCTTCCGCAAACAGAACGGCACGGTCACCGCGGGCAACGCGCCCGGCCTCTCGGACGGCGCCGCGGCGACGGTCGTTGCGAGCGCGGCGAAGGCGCGGGATCTGGGTATGCCAGTGCTGGCGCGCATCACCGGCTACGCGGCGGCGGCGATCACGCCCAAGTATATCTTCGCCTGCCCTCCGGCCGCAGTGCGCAAATTGCTCGCCAAGACCGGCCAGAAGATGAGCGACTTCGACCTGATCGAGGTCAACGAGGCGTTCGCGGCGCAGGTGCTCGCCAACGGCAAAGAGCTCGACTGGGATTGGAGCAAGGTCAATCCCAACGGCGGTGCGGTTGCCATCGGCCACCCAATCGGCGCCAGCGGTGCGCGCGTGCTGGCGACGCTCGTCCACGAGCTGCGGCGCCGCGGCGGCGGGCGCGGCCTCGCGACGCTCTGCCTGGGCGGCGGCGGCGCGGTCGCCATGTCAGTCGAGGTATCGTAAGAGGGTCTAACCGCAGAGGACGCAGAGGATCGCAGAGGGACGCAGAGGCAGAGCAGAGACTTACCGCAGAGGGAACGGAAGCAACGGAGGTCGGAGGAGATCGAGTCTCTTGTTAGGCGTTGGTGACAATCCCTACTCGATCTCCAGTCCGCGACGGCGGACTTCGCGGCCGAAAGGCCCTCCAGGCGCGGTTTCAACCGCCGGCTCCCGTCGCGGCCGTTACCCTCTCGGATGCGGATTCCTCCGCCGGACCTCCGCGACTACCAAGCTGCTATGCCCGGCGCGTGTCATAAAGGGGGGACCATCACCATGCTCGATCAGCAGCCGCGAGAGACGAAGGCCAAGGCAAAGGCAAAGACGCCGCGCGCGGACACGGCCAACGGCGCCGCCAGGAAGAACGGCGCCGCGGCGAAGCGCGCGGCTCAGCCGCTCTACAATCCGGAGGCGGTCGCCGAGATCGCCGAGCAGCAGGTGGAGTGGGAGCGCGGCAGCGTCGCCCAGTCCAGCCAGCGCATGCCGGAGCGCCGCAAAGAGTTCACGACGCAGTCGGGCATGCCCATCAAGCGGCTCTACACCCCCGCCGACACGCCGGATTTCAACTACGAGCAGGACCTGGGCTTCCCTGGCGAGTATCCCTACACCCGCGGCGTGCAGCCGACGATGTACCGCGCCAAGCCGTGGACGATGCGCATGTTCGCCGGCTTCGGCACCGCCGAGGAGACCAACGAGCGCTTCCGCTACCTGCTCAAGCAGGGGCAGATGGGGCTTTCGGTGGCCTTCGACATGGCAACGCTCTACGGCTACGACCACGACCACCCAATGGCGCTGGGTGAGTTCGGCAAGTGCGGCGTGGCCGTCTCCTCGCTGGCCGACATGGAGATCCTCTTCAAGGACATCCCGCTCGACCAGGTGACGACCTCGATGACCATCAACAGCCCCGCGCCGGTGATCTGGGCGATGTACATCGCCGCCGCCGAGAAGCAGGGCGTGCCGATGGAGAAGCTGGGCGGCACACTGCAGAACGACATCCTCAAGGAGTACATCGCCCAGAAGGAGTTCCTCTTCCCGCCGGAGCCGTCGCTGCGGCTGGTGGTGGATACCATCGAGTTCGCCACGCGCCACATGCCCAA
>DASVAA010000081.1:0-57263 GCA_036376595.1 Ktedonobacterales bacterium
CGCCGAGCGCGCCGCCGCCGATCCGTTCACCGCGCCCGCACCCGCGACCGCGCCACGAACTGCCCGCCCCTGCCCGGTGGCCCGGCCTGGCTTGACTGGCAGCGCCGCGACCGCCGCACCCTCGCGCGTCGCGCCAGCGGCAGCCAGCGCCGGCAGCGCGGGGGCGGGGCCACCAGCGCCCGGGCCGGCGGACCCACGGCCGACCGCACGCTGCTTACCACTGCGCCGCTCCGGGTCGGCCATTGCGGTCCCCACCGCCTGCTGCTTGCCGGAGGCCTGCGCCACCGCGGCATGGCGACCGGTGCGGCCACCTCCGCCGTTGGCACCCGCCGCCGCTGCTGCCTGCGCGGGCACCGCCGCCATCTTGGCCGAGGAGAGCAGGCCCACACCCGCCGCGGCGCGCTTGCCGGTGGCGTCGGGCGATTGGGCGGCGTGCTTGCCGCTGGCGCCCAGGTTCAGCGGGGCACCGCAGTGCACGCAGCGCAACGATTCCGCCTTATTCTCGGTGCCGCAGCGGTGGCAGACAATGCCCTCCATGACTGCCGTCGCCGGCTGGCCGGAGCGCAATTGCGACAGCGCACCATGCAGCTCCTCGCGCATCTGTCGCGCGGATTGTTGCCGATTGGTCGGCGACAGCTCCAGCGCGCGCATCACCACACGCTCGGTGGCATCGCTGACCCGCGGATTGAGCTTGCGCAACGGCAGCAGGTGCATCCCCTGCGTGCCACCGGCGCCGGTCTGCGCCAGCAGCCGCCCGGGCGCCTCCGGCGGGTCCTTGCCCGTCAGGCAGGCGTAGAGCGTCGCGCCGAGGCCATACATATCGGTGCGGGCGTCGGTACGGCCCTTTGCCATGTACTGCTCTGGCGGGGCGAAGCCCGGCGAGACACCCTGTGCGGCGGTCATCGTCGGGCCGTTGCGCGAGTGCAGCTTGGCAAGGCCGAAGTCAATCAGAATCGGCTCGCCGCCGGGCGTGATCTTGATATTCGCCGGCTTGATGTCGCGGTGGATGACGGGCACGCGCCGGCTGTGCATCTCGTCCAGCGCGCCGCAGATCGCCATCGCCCATTCCAGCACGCGCTCTTCGTCCAGCGGGCGCTGGCGCTTGGTCAGGCTCTCGTTGAGCAGCTCTTCGAGGTCCGGCCCCTTGACGTAGTCCATCACCAGATAGAGGCGGCCGTTCTCTTCGAGGATGTGGTACCCGTGAGGAATGTTGGGATGCACCGAGTTGATGAGCAGCTCAGCTTCGAGGCGAAACTGGTCGCGCACGCCGGCGTCGCTGTCCACCACTTCCTTGATGGCGCGATCGAAGCCTAAGGTCACGTCGTTGCCACGATAGACGTTTGCGTAGCCGCCGCTGCCGATCAGTTGCTCGATGCGATAGCGCTTGGCGAGCAAGGCGCCAGGCTGGAGGGTCGCCTGTGATGGCTGTGGACGCACTCCGCTCCCCTCCTCGATCCCCGTATGCACCATCCATGACCGCTTGCCCAGCGACCGCCATCAGAATAGCATGGGCACGCGCGCGAGATCAAGGAAACTGGGCTAAATGGCGCAGTGGGCACTCGATCGGGGGGTGTTGGCGGCTCAGCGGGCTTCTTCGAAGCGGTCGTCAAACAGACCGGGAACCGGTTCGACGAGCAGCTCGCCGCCCGCCACGTCCACGCGCTTGATGAACGCTTTGACCGCCGGCAGCAGCGTCTCGGCTCCTGTTTGGGGGTCGCGCACGACCAGCAAATCGTTGCCCACGCCGGTGAGCACATCGCCCACGACCCCCAGCACGCGGCCGTTAACGTGCCGCACGCGCAGGCCGACCAGATCGTGCAGGTAGTAGGAGTCTTGCGGCAGCGGCATCAGTTCCGAGGCTGGGATCCACAGCATCTCACCGCGCAGCGCCTCAGCCGCCTCGACGCTCGCGATCCCCGCCAGCCGCACCACCACCTGTGCTCCGTGGAGGCGCGCCGTCTCGACCGCATACGGCGTATGGTCCTCGCCGGCATAGAGCGTCTCAGTGTGCGCGAACCGCTCCGGGAAGTCGGTCAGCGGGCGCACCTTCAGCTCGCCGCGCATACCAAACGGCGCCGCCACCTCGCCGACGGCTACCCAGTCCTGGGCCTCGCCGCCGGCATCCATCGCGCCGCCGCGCGTGTGTTGCGCATCCCTACGCGCCGGCATCCGGCTCGCCCTCGCCGGCGTCCTGGCCCGCGTCCTCGTCCCCGGCGTCCTCAGCGGCCAGCTCGTCCCCTACTTCCGCGCCCGCCTGCGCCTCCGCGGCTGCCTCCGCCTCGACGGGCTCCACGGTCCTGCGCGTGCCAGGGGCCTCGTCCAGCTCCAGGCCGATGTGACGCTTGCCCTGCATGGTGGCGCAGGCGCGCATCAGGGTGCGGATCGATTTGGCGACGCGGCCCTGGCGGCCGATCACCTTGCCTAGGTCCTCGGCGTTGACGGTCAGGCGCACGACGGTGGCGTAGCGGTCGTTGCGCAGTCCGCGCACTTCGACGGCGTCGGGGTCGTCCACCAGATTGCGTCCCAGAAACTCGATCAAGCCTTCCATGTTCCGCTCCCGCCGGCTGGCCGCATGTGGGCGTACACCATACGCCGCTACTTCTTGCTGGCAGTCTTCTTGGGCTTGGCGGCCTTCGGCGCCGGCTTCTCCGCGGACTCGCCCGCGGGGGCGGCGGCCGTTTCGCTTGGGCGAGCGCCGCGCTCGATCACGCCGCTGCGTACCAGCAGTGAGCGCACGGAGTCGGTCGGCTGCGCGCCCACCTGCATCCAGTGCCGCGCGCGCTCAGCATTGATCTGGATCGTGGACGGCTCTGTCAGCGGGTTGTACCAGCCGATGTTCTCGATGAAGCGCCCATCGCGCGGCGAGCGCGCGTCCGCTACCACCACCCGGTAGCTAGGTGCCCCTTTCATTCCCATGCGCATCAGGCGAATCTTCACCATATCGAGACGAAACCTCCGTCCGCTGCCGCTTGAGGGCAGGGAGCGAATCACAACGCAGCACAAACACGCGCCCACAAGGGCCGCCTTGCGGGCGCGCGACACAATCCACGCAACGGATGCGATGGCATACTCCGCAAAGTGTATCATGTTGCCCGCCGCAAAGCAAGGACCAATGCGGCTGGGGGTTCCATCAAAAACCGGGGGCTAGCCGGTACAGGTCTGCAGGCCGCGCAGGCGGCCTTGGTGGCCGAGAGGCCCATAGGCGCGGATTCATCCGCCGGCCCCCTTGGCGCACCGCGACCCCTGATTTTTGATAGAACCGCGGCTGGGCGCACTCGAGGGGGCCGCACTCTCTTGGCCCGACGCCGCAGGCCAGCGCTCATCATCGCAACCTCGCGCGGAGGCATGCCAGCGTTGCCTCACGGTAACGGCGGGCGTAACGCTGCCGTGACGCCCTTGCGGCTACGCTTGCGGCGGAGGGTGTGAGTTCAGAATGAGGCCAGGAGACATCACATGAACACCACGTACCCCGCTCCGATCCCAACCGACGTTGCGTCACGCGAGCAACAGATTGCGGCACCTCCGGCCCCCGCCCAGCAGGCGGCAGACCCACGTCGCCCCGCGCGGGCGCACCGGCTCATTGCCCGCATGTTGCTGGGCGCACTCGCGCTGCAGCTCTTCTTCGCCGGCCTGGGGGTCTTCGGCATCACCTCGTTTCTGCCGCACGCGATCCTGGGTACGCTCGTCGTGGCGACCTCGTTCTCGCTGCCGCTCGTCGCCTGGCGCGGGCGGCTCGAATCCGCGCTCGTGCGCCGGTCATGGCTGCTGGCCGGACTGATGGTGCTGCAAGGGCTGCTGATTGATGCGGGCCGCATCGTTCCGGCGGTCTCTGCCCTGCATCCGGTCAATGCCATGCTGCTGGTGCTCGTCACCTACAGCTTGGCCGCGCACAAGGTCTAGGCGCCGCGACATAACTCGCGCGAGCGTGGTATTCTACCGCAACATCGCGTGGTGGGGGCAGGATGGGGGAGCGCTGGCTCGCACGTTGGCGGGCATGGGACGTGACACGCGGCGGCCCGTAACGCGCGTCGTAACGCTTTCCTCACGAAGCGTCCATATACTGCAAGTGGTCGAGGTCGCACGGCGCCGAGAGCGCGCAGCCGGCGGCAGAGGGAGGCGGAGACGATGGCAACACTTCTGGATACTGTGCGGCGCGTACCGCTTGGGCGGCGCAAGTCCGCCGCACCAGCACCGCAGAAGTCCGTGCCCGTGCGCACGCGACAGGTAGCGCCCGCACCCGCGGTGGAGATCGCCCCTGACGATCCCATCATCGCGTACTTCGTGAGCGCGCCCGGCGCGGTCGAGCTGGATAAGCTGCACCTGGATTCCCCGGCGCTGCGAGACTTGAAAGCGGCCGGGGTGACGCTGGTGATCCCGCTCGTCAGCCAGGGCGAGCTGGTCGGCCTGCTCAATCTGGGGCCGCGGCTCAGCCAGCAGGATTACTCCACCGACGACCGCAAGCTGCTCGATAATCTCGCCACACAGGCCGCCCCGGCCGTGCGGGTCGCGCAGCTCGTGCGCGAGCAGCAGGCGCAGGCCCGCGCCCGCGAGCGTGTGGAGCAGGAGCTGCGTATCGCCCGGCTGATCCAGCAGACGCTGCTCCCGCGCGACCTGCCGCAGCTTCCCGGCTGGCAGCTTTCCGCCTACTACCAACCCGCTCGCGCGGTCGGCGGCGACTTCTACGACTTCCTCTACTTCGACGATGGACGGCTGGGCCTCGTGATCGGCGACGTAACCGACAAGGGCGTGCCGGCGGCGCTGGTGATGGCGACCACCCGCAGCATTCTGCGCTCGGCGGCCATCGAGTCCGATGGTGCGCGCCCGCGGTCGCCGGGCGCGGTGCTGGAGCGCACCAACGACCTGCTGCACCCCGACATCCCGCCCAAGATGTTCGTAACCTGCCTCTACGCGATCCTCGATCAGCACACTGGGCTGTTGCGCTACGCCAACGCCGGCCACGATCTACCCTTCCAACGGCAAGGGGCGCAGGTCTGCGAGCTGCGCGCGACGGGCATGCCGCTTGGCCTGATGCCCGGCATGCGCTACGAAGAAAAGGAGACCACACTCAAACCGGGCGATAGCATCCTCTTCTATAGTGACGGCCTCGTGGAGGCCCATAACCCCGAGCGCGAGATGTTCGGCTTTCCTCACCTCGCCGACGTGTTGGGGAGCCGCCCAAACGACATCCCGATCATCGAGCTCCTGCTCAACGAGCTGGCGGTGTTCACCGGCCCCGGCTGGGAGCAGGAGGACGATGTCACGCTCGTGACCCTCCAACGAGCTGAAGGTGACGGGCACAGCATGGGAACGACGACATCCGCCACAGCGGCGGGCGAATCAGCGGACAATCACCAGTGGCGCACGCTTGACGAATGGACGGTGCCCAGTGCGCCGGGCAACGAGCGCCAGGCCATCGAGCGGCTTGCCGAGGTCACGCGGGACCTCGACCTCCCGCCACAGCGCCTCGAAGACCTCAAGACTGCATTGGGCGAGGCGACCATGAACGCGATGGAGCACGGCAACCACTACCAGCCTGAGCTGCCCGTGATCATCCAGGTCGCCGCCTCAGCGGACGCGGTCTCGGTGCGCATCACCGACGAGGGTGGTCACTTCGAGCTGCCCAAGGCTCAGGCGCCCAACCTGGAGGCCAAGCTAGAGGGCCTGCAATCGCCGCGCGGCTGGGGCCTCTTCCTGATCGAGCATCTGGTTGACGAGATGCGCGTGACAGGCGACGAGACCCATCACACAGTGGAGCTGATCATGTCGCGCGGCGAGAAGGTGGCATCCGCCGCCGCGCCAAGCGGAGAGGCGAAACCCGTCTCGCCGGCTGTAGAGGCGAGGCCCGCCTCGCCCAGTGAAGAAGGAGCCAGCAACCATGGCAGCCAGAACGCTTGAGGCCAACGTCCGCCACCACCGGCCGCGCGTGGCCATCATCGAGCTGCACGGCGAGATCAACGGCTTCGCCGAAGAAACGTTGAACGCCGCGTATGGCGAGGCCGAGGCCCAGGAGCCTGAGACAATCCTGCTCAACTTCGCCGACGTGGACTACATCAACAGCACCGGCATCGCCTTGATCGTCAGTCTGCTCGCGCGGGCGCGCAAAGCGCATCGGCGCCTGCTGGCCTGCGGTCTGAGCCAGCACTACGTCGAGATCTTCAACATCACCCGCCTCGCCGACTTCATGAGCGTCTACCCTGACGAGTCCAGCGCATTGACCAACGAGGCCACCACCACCGCCAAGTGATGGCCCCATGCACCATCCACCGGGAGGAGACCCCATGCCGCAAGCCAACGTGATGATGAGCGTTCGCCCCGTCAGCGCCAGAACCAGCATCATTGACATCACCGGCGAGCTGAACGCCTTCGCCGAGACCGCGCTGATGGATGCGTATGCGGAGGCCTGTAAGCCGACGACGCGTGTCGTGGCCCTGAACTTTAGTGGGCTGGAGTACATGAACAGCAGCGGCATCGGCCTGCTGGTCACGTTCCTGATCCGCGCCAACCGCCAGAAGCAACACCTGCTGGCCTACGGCCTGAGCGACCACTACAAGCACATCTTCGAGCTGACGCGGCTCAACGAGGCCATCGGCATCTACGACACCGAAGCGCAGACGATGGAAGCTGCCGGCCGCATCGGCTGACGAGAGCATCTCCGCTGAGCGGAACATGCTGCCTGGAGGGTACGAGCCATGACGACACCATCCACGCCGCCGACCAACGAACAGTCAAAAGACGCGCTCTTCTGGGCGCGGCAAGTCACCACGCTGAAGGTTGGAGAGGTTCCCGTGGGCGCGGTGAATTTGAACGTCGAGGGCCGGCGCGTGGTTGGCCCGCTGCAAGGCTTCGGTCCGCTGTGGCAGAAGACCTATCGCGTGCGACTGAGCGGGACGGGTGTCACGCCGGCCGCGGTGGTGCGCGTCTGGAAGGCCCGCTTCCCGGAATTCCAGCCGCCACAGAATCGCCTCTATCCGGCGCTGGCGGGCGTGGCACCGGGCCAGATCGTGCTGCTCAACGCCTCCATGCGCGGCCTGCCGGTGGATAGCGGCCTGATGGTACTCTACGCCGACGACGAGACGTTCGCCTTCATGACGCCCGAAGGCTGCCCCGAAGCCGGCTGGATCATGTGCAGCGCCTACGAGGGCGACGACGGCACGATTGCCCAGGTGCAGACCCAGGGCCGCTCGAACGATCCGATCTTCGAGTTTGGCTTCCGCTTCCTCGGTGGCGCGAAGGAGCAGGAGAAAATCTGGCAGCACGTCCTGCGCGAGCTGGCGGCGTCGTTCGGCGTCGCTGGGCAGGTGGACCTGGAGAAAACCTGCCTCGACCCGCATATCCACTGGTCAAAGGTCTCCAATGTCCGACACAACGCGAGTGTCCGCTCGATGCTCTACGCGATGGGCGCTCCCGTCCGCTGGGTGCGTCGCAAATAATAGCACTCGTAGGGGCGTCCGGTGGACGCCCGCAGGCCGGTGGACGCCCGCAGGGGCAGTAGACACTTGATAATCCTGAGAGGAGCCACAAACTATGTCGTCGCCAGGCGATTCGACCCGCGTCCCTACGTCTGATGCCGAGCCGGTCTCGCCGGCCGAGCCAGTGGTGCCCGGCTCGTCAGAGGTCCCGAGCGCGGCCAACGGCACCGGTGGCACCGGTAGCCCGCGCGACGCGGCCTACTGGGCGGCGCAGGGCACGCGGCTGCGCGTGGGCGCGGCACCCCGCAACCAGGTCAACAACGTGGACGGGCGTAACGCCGTCGGGCCGCTGCAAGGCTTCGGCAAGATGTGGCAGAAGACGTATCGCGTGCGGCTGGCCGGTGCGGCGGCGACGCCTCCCGAGGTCATCCGCGTGTGGAAGCAAGAGTTCCCGTCATTCTGGCCGCGCGGCAATCGCTTCTACGTGCCGCTGACTGGCATCGCTCCCGGCGAGGTGGCGATGCTGACCGTCAGGGCCGGCGGTATGCCACTCTCCACCGGCGTGCTGGTGCTCTACGCCGACGACGAGTCGTTCACGCTGATGACCCCGCAGGGCCACATGTTCGCCGGCTGGATCACCTTCAGCGCCTACGAGGATGCGCCGCGGACCGCCGACGCAGGCCAGCCAAAAGGCGAAGTCACCTCGACCGTGGCGCAGGCGCAGGTGCAGATGCGCGCCAACGATCCGCTCTACGAGCTGGGGCTGCGCATGGGCGGGCACAAGCAAGAAGACAAATTCTGGGCACAGACGCTGCGCGCCGTGGCGGCCCGCTTCGGCGTCGCCAACGCGCTGGTACAGACCGAGGTGGTGTGCCTCGATCCGCGGCTGCGCTGGTCGTACGCGCGCAACATCACCAAGAACGCCGCCGTGCGCACGGTGCTGCTCGGCCCCACTCGCTGGTTCCGGCGCGCGCAATGACACCGCGCCGGCGTGGGTGTGGCCATGGGGGCCGTGCTAGTCTAGAGGAGGCGACGGAGTAATGGCAATCCGACCGGCGACACGCGAGCGTTACGATGCGGTGGTGATCGGCGCGGGACCGAACGGCCTCGCCGCCGCGATCACGCTCGCGCGTGCCGGCTGCTCTGTGATCGTCTACGAAGCCAAAGATTCCGTCGGCGGCGGCAGTCGCACGCAGGAGCTGACACTGCCGGGCTTCGCCCACGACGTCTGCTCGGCGATCCATCCCTACGCCGTCGCCTCGCCGTTCTTCAAGACGGTCCCCGTAGAGAAGTACGGTGTCGAGTGGGTGCATGCGCCCGCGCCACTCGCCCATCCCCTGCCGGATGGCCGTGCCGCCGTGCTGGAGCGCGCGTTCGGCGATCTCGACCGCACGCTCGGCCCCGATGCCGCCGCCTGGCGGCGCCTGGTCGCGCCACAGGTGGCGCACTGGGATGCAATCGTGGACGGCGCGCTGGGTCCCATCCGGCCGCTGCACCAGATGCGGCGCCCGTTCTCCTCGCTTGCGCTGGCGCGCTTCGGTCTGTACGCGCTCCAATCGGTGCGCGGGCTGGCCGAGCGCAGCTTCGCCGACGATCCGGCGCGGGCGTTGATGGCGGGCATTGCCGCGCACGCGATGCTGCCGCTGGAGCGTGTGCCGACGGCGGCAGCAGGCATGCTGATGGCCACAATGGCGCACGTAGTGGGCTGGCCGCTGGCGCGCGGCGGCTCGCAGACCATCGTAGACGCGCTGGCGGCCTACCTGCGCGACCTCGGCGGCGAGATCGTCACCGGCGCGCCAATCGCCTCACTCGCCGATTTGCCGCCATCGCGGGCGATTCTGGCCGACGTGACCCCCAGGCAGCTCCTTGCGCTGGCCGGCGACGGGCGTGCACTCGACTCCGGCGGCAGCGGGCGTCCACCGGGCGCCCCTATGCTCCCTGCGGGCTACGCCAGACGGCTGGGGCGCTACCGCTACGGTCCTGGCGTCTTCAAGATCGATTTCGCGCTCGACGGACCGATCCCATGGCACAATCCCGACTGCCTGCGCGCCGCGACGGTCCATGTGGGTGGCACGCTGCCGGAGCTGGCGGCGAGCGAGCGACAGGTGTGGGCCGGCGAGCCGCCGGAGCGACCCTTCGTGCTGCTGGCGCAGCAGAGCCTCTTCGATCCCACGCGCGCGCCAGAGGGCAAACACACCGCCTGGGCCTACTGCCACGTGCCTGCCGGCTCGGGCGCCGACATGACGGCGCGCATCGAGGCGCAGATCGAGCGCTTCGCGCCGGGGTTCCGCGACCGCATTCTGGCGCGCCACACACTGACCGCCGCGCAGATGGAAGCCTACAACCCCAACTACATCGGCGGCGACATCAATGGCGGGCTGGCGAATCTGGCACAGCTTTTCACGCGGCCGATCGTCACGCCCAATATCGCCAACCCGTATGCGACGCCAGTGAAAGGCCTCTACATCTGTTCGTCGTCCACACCTCCGGGTGGGGGCGTGCATGGGCTGTGCGGCTACTTCGCGGCGCGGGCAGCGCTGCGCGCGGTCTTCGGCATGCGCGAGCAAGCGGAGGACGCGCGGGATCTCACTGTGGATATGACGCTCCCTGAGATCGGCGGAGCGGCGGCCGAGGCCGAGAGCGAGGCCAAGGCCAATCTGGCGCCACCAGTGTAAGCCAGGAGCCGGCCCAATGCTACACCAGGCTCACGCTGGCCGTGGCCGCGCATCCCCGACCGATGCGCCGAGTACTCGGGGTACGCGTTACGCGCATGGTGCCCAGGCAGCGGCTGGTAGGTGATGATGGAGCGGCACATGGTGACATATCCAGCCTCAGTACATGAGAGGCACCCCCTATCAGGCACGAGCAAACCGGATGTCGAGCTGCGAGGGCACCGGCTGATCCTCGCGCGCATCACCTGGATGCTGCTCTTTGCCGCGAATCTTGTGGGCTTTAGCGCTGCGGTCGTTGCCTACATCGCGGCCGTGAAGCACCCCTGTGCGATGCCATCCTGCCTGATCACCCCTGCCCAGGCCGCGGCGCTCAAGCGTCTGGGTATCAGCCTCAACCAGTACGCAGTGCTCAGCGCGGGTCTGGCTGTTGTCGTGGTGCTCGCCGGCGCAATCATGGCGCTGTCGCTCTTCTGGAGATCGCGCAGATGGATCGCCCTTGTAGTGGGACTCTTCCTGGTCATCTTTCCCATCGGCAACTTTTCCGCTCAAAGCCCGCAGTTGAGCACACCGATGGTCGCACCTGCGATTGATCTGATCGTGAGCGTCGCCGATCTCGTCATCGGTTTCAGCGTCCTGATGATCTTCCCCGACGGACGATTCGTCCCGCGCTGGACCTGGATTCTCGTCGTCGCCTGGGTCGTCTTCCACGTCGCACTCAGCGTGGCGACCGTCCCCTGGCTTACCCTCGGCTATCCGATGCTCTATCTCAGCGCCCTCGCCATCCAGGTCTACCGCTACCGGCGCGCCTCGGACCCACGCCAGCGGCAGCAAACGAAGGTCGTCGTGCTCGGCTTCATCATCACGCTGCTGGCCAACATCGTGTACTGGATCGCCCTTCCAGCCTTGATTCCGGCCCTCCAGAGGCCCGACTCACTCTATCCACTTGCCGGATATCCGCTCTACCTGCTGATCACTATCATCTTGCCTATCTCGCTCGCGATTGCCATCCACCGCTTTCAGCTCTTCGATGTAGATGTCCTCATCAACCGCACGCTGGTCTACGGCTCGCTCACGCTGCTGCTGGCAGCGCTCTATTTCGGCAGTGTGATCGGCATGCAGCACCTCGCCGCAGCCATCGCCGGCCCACGCGCGGGCGCCAATCCGCTGATCATCGTCGTCTCCACCCTGCTGATCGCCGCGATCTTCACGCCGCTGCGCCACCGCTTGCAGCGCACGATTGATCGCCGCTTCTATCGCGCCAAGTACGACACCACGCGCACGCTGGAGCATTTCGCCGCCACGCTGCGGAGCGAGGTAGACCTGAACGCGCTCAGCGGTCATTTGGTGGCGGTGGTGGACGAGACGATGCAACCGGCGCATGTCTCCTTGTGGCTGCGTCCGGCGTGAAGTGAGGCGACACGATGAAACACGGGCACTCACGAGCGCTTGGCATGCTGGTGCTGCTGATCTGCGCGACGGCTTACGCGGTCGCCCTGGTGGCCTTCGCCTCGGCGGATGCGACGCCTGGGCAGCAGCTCACCACGCTGGTGCAGCTCGCGGGCTTCTTCGCCTACCCAGTGGTGGGATCGCTGATCGTGTCGCGCCGGCCGAGCAACACGGTGGGCTGGATCTTCTGCGCCATCGGCCTGGGCACCGGCACGACGGCCTTCTCTGCCGGCTACATCCAGCATGCCCTCGCGGCGCAAGCCGATGCCCAGCTTGCCACCGGCCTGATCGACGCCGTCGGCAACGGCATCTGGTCTCTCAACCTCGGCCTGGGCGTGCTGCTGCTGCTGCTCTTCCCCGACGGCAGACCGCTCTCGCGCGCCTGGCGCGTGGTCTTCTGGGCGGCCATGGTCACCATCGCGGCAGTGTCACTTGCCGACCTCCTGATGCCCGGCCCGCTGGAGGCCGACGGCCGGGTGGTCAATCCGCTCGGTATCGGAATCGCGCACCCGCTGCTGGTCGCGGTGGACTTCGTAGGCCACCTGCTCTTCTTGCCGCTGGTGCTGCTTGCCGTGGCATCGGTGATCGTGCGCTACCGCCGCGCGGCCGGCGTCCCGCGCCAGCAGATCAAGTGGTTTGCCTTCGGCGCGGCCGCGATGGTCCTGATCATCGTCGTGACGGTGGTCGCGGTCCCCGACCCGAACAGCCCGCTGGGCACCATCGGCTTCGCGCTGGCATTCGCCACGTTGCCAATCGGCGCGGGGATTGGCGTGCTGCGCTACCGGCTCTACGACATTGACGTGATCATCAACCGCACGCTGGTTTACGGCCTGCTGACGGTGCTGCTGGCGGCGGTGTATTTTGGCAGCGTGATCGGCATGCAGCGGATCGTCCGGCTCGTCGCGGACCCGCAGGCCGAGCAGAACCCGCTGATCATCGTCGTCTCCACGCTGCTGATCGCCGCGCTGTTCACCCCCTTGCGCGGTCGCCTGCAGCGATTCATCGATCGGCGCTTCTACCGCGCCAAATACGACAGCGCGCGCACGCTGGCGCGGTTCGGCGCGGCGCTGCGCACTGAGACCGACTTGGACGGATTGACGGAGCATCTCGTGTCGGCAGTGGACGAAACGATGCGACCAGGGCACGTCTCGCTGTGGCTGCGCAACCCGCCAGAGGAGGCAGCCCAATGAGTCGATCTCCGGCCCGCTCGCTCGCCTGGAGCGCCTTCGCGTTGTGCCTCGCCGCGGTGGCGGTGGCGCTGTGGATGCAGGCGCTGAACACGAAGCTCGGCGCCAACGAGCTGGCGAGCGCGCTGATCCTGCTGCTGGTCGCGCTCGTCGGCGGATTCGTCGCCGCGCGCCAGCCCCGCAATCCCATCGGCTGGCTCTTCTGTGTCAGCGTCTTGATCTCCCAGTCCGGCGTGGCCGCGCTGGAGTACGCCGTACACGCGCTGGCAGCCCGCCCCGCGCCGTCCGGCTCGGCCGCGATCGCCGTGTTCGGCGGCTGGCTGCGCGGGCTGGGCTGGATCCTGCTGCCCACGTTTCTGCTGATGCTCTTCCCTGACGGGCGGCTGCCCTCGCGGCGGTGGCGGGCGGCACTGTGGGTAGTGGTTGCGACGCTGGCCTTCTACTCGGTGGAGACGGTCTTCGGCCAGGGACTCGACAGCGTAGATTACCGGCTGGTGGGCGTCCGCAATCCGTTTGCCGTTATCGGTGCGGACCTGGACAACACGCTGCAAGGTGTGCAGATCCTGCTGTTCTTCGCGGTCATCGTCCTCTCGACGGTTGCCGTGATCGCGCGCTTCCGTCGCAGTCACGGCATCGAGCGCCAGCAGCTCAAGTGGTTCACCTACGCGGCCGCGGTGTGTCTCCTCATCTTCCTGGGCGTCGTTGTCGGAGCGTTCCTCAACCTCAACATGCCGGGTGTTGCCTTTGACCTCGCCATCGTCGGGATGCCGATTGGCGCCGGCATTGCGATCCTGCGCTACCGGCTCTACGACATTGACGTGATCATCAACCGCACGCTGGTCTACGGCTCGCTCACCATGGCGCTGGCGGCGGTGTACTTTGCCAGCGTTGTCGGCTTGCAGCACCTCGCGGGCGTGATGGCCGGACCACAGGCAGGGGACAATCCGCTGATCATTGTTGTCTCGACGCTGCTGATTGCCGCGCTGTTTACGCCCCTGCGCGGCCGCATCCAGCGGTTTATTGATCGCCGCTTCTATCGCCGCAAGTACGACGCGGCCAAGACGCTGGCGGCATTCGGCACGAGCCTGCGCGGCGAAGTGGAGCTGAATGCCTTGAGTGATCATCTGGTGGCCGTCGTGGATGAGACGATGCGCCCTGCATACGTCTCACTATGGCTGCGAGCGCCTGAAGAGGGCGTCTCCGGCGGGTTACGGCCGCCCAGGCAGACGCAATGGGGAGGTCAGGGATGAATGGCTCACCACCTGCCAATCTACCGGCCTACACGTCGCCACCCAGGGCGCCTCGTGATGATGTACGACTCCGTGGGCAATGGCTGGTGCTGGCACGCGTCGGCTGGGTCGTGGCGGCGCTGATAGTCATCTCACTCGACGTGCTGGGCACCTCCGGCTTATTCCATCTCATGCAACAGGGGTGCGACGGCAGTCAGTGCGTGCAGCTCCAGCTTGAATCGGCGCAGATGCGAGGCTTTCTGGCTTCGGGGCTGTCCGTCACGTTTCTCGCCGCCTACAACGTCTCCTTGTACTGGATTGGCAGCCTCGTCTATGCGACCATCGGCGTGACGATCTTCTTGCGGCGCTCGGACGACCGCATGGCGCTCTTCGCCGCGTTCACGCTGGTCGTATTCGGCGCGGGACCCGTGTTCGGCGCGATGAGCACCCTTCCAGTCACGAATCCGCTGTGGACGCTGCCGATCAACCTGGTGTCGCTCGCGGGGACGGTCAGCTTCTACGTGTTCTTCTGCCTGTTCCCAAGTGGTCGCTTCGTCCCACGTTGGATTCGCTGGGCAGCGCTCCTCCAGGCGGCAGGCCCAGTCGCAAGTGTGATTCCATATCCCCCGCTTCAGGCGATCACGGGGAGCAATATCACGTTCGTTACGCTCTTCGGGCTTCTGGTGGCCGCACAAGTCTATCGGTATCGCAGAGTTTCCACACTCACGGAGCGCCAGCAGACCAAGTGGGTGGTACTAGGATTCGCGTTAGGCCTTGGCGGGTTCCTTGCTTGGCTCAGCCTCTCCAACGTCGTACTGAGTGCGGGTTGGGCCTCCAGGGCGTCGGCCATCCTCTTCTTCGAGACTATTCAGGTGATGCTCCTTTGGCTCATCCCCATCTCGATCGCCGTCGCGATCATGCGCTCTCGGCTCTTTGATATTGACGTGATCATCAACCGCACGCTGGTATACGGCTCATTGACCGCGATCCTGGTCGCGGTGTACTTTGCCAGCGTTGTCGGCTTGCAGCACCTCGCGGGCGTGATGGCCGGACCACAGGCAGGGGACAATCCGCTGATCATCGTTGTCTCGACGCTGCTGATTGCCGCGCTGTTTACGCCCCTGCGCGGCCGCATCCAGCGGTTTATTGATCGCCGCTTCTACCGCGCGAAATACGACACCGCGCGCACGTTGGAGCGCTTTGCCGCCACGCTGCGCAGCGAGACGGACCTGGTGCAGCTTGGAGACCATCTGATGGACGTGGTGGAGGCGACAATGCGGCCCTCATACGTCTCGCTCTGGCTCCAGCCGATTGCACCGGCCCGACCGGCGAGCGTAGTGCGGAGCAACCAATCCTTGCTGGTGGGAGACGAGCGATGAAACAGGCACGGGTACGGGCCAAGGCGCCTACGGCGGTTTGCACCGAGCCGAACACGCCGCTGCGCGGCTTGTCGCTCCGCCTGGCGCAGACCGCGTGGCTGCTGGTCACTGCCGCTATCGTCGTACTCGACGTTCTCGGCATCCCCGCCACCTTTGCCAAGATGGGGACGGTCTGCTCCACATGCCAGCCCGACAATGGCCCGCCAACCGCCGCCCAGGCGCGTGTGCTGCGCGAGATGGGCATCTCGCTCCAATTCTGGGCGACCTACGAGACTGCCATCATCGTCGTCGCCATGCTCGTCTACGTCGGCATGGGTGTGCTGCTCTTCCTGCGGCGTTCCGACGACCGCATGGCGCTCTTCGCCGCAATGATGCTGGTGACGTTCGGCGGTGCGGCTTTCACCGGTTCGATGCAGGCACTCCCCGACTTTCACCCCAGCCTGTGGCTGCCGGTCTATGCTGCCGATGCCCTGGGCCAGATCGCCTTTCTCGCGTTCTTTTACGTCTTCCCCGACGGCCGCTTCGTCCCCCGCTGGACCGCCCTGCTGGCCGTGCTGTGGTCGCTCGCCTGGATTGCCGGTTTGTTCCACGGCTCAGCCCTCGATCAGGTCGCCCAGCCTATCATCAATGGTCCCCTCTTCGCCGTGATCATCGTGAGCGTGGTGGTCGCCCAGGTCTATCGCTATCGGCGCATCTCGACGCCGCGCCAGCGTGAGCAGACCAAGTGGGTAGTCTACGGCTTCTCACTCGCCCTCAGCGGCTTCCTGGTGTTTCTCATCATCGGCAACATGATTCCGGCCGCGACGGCGCACGACAACCCAATCCTCCAGCTCTTCGCCGATGGGTTCGTCTACGTGCTCTTCCTGCTGATCCCCATCTCGATCGCTATCGCCATCCTGCGCTCGCGGCTCTACGACATTGACGTCCTTATCAACCGCACGCTGGTTTACGGCGCCCTGACCGCGATTCTGGTGGCAGTCTACTTCGGCAGCGTGGTCGGCATGCAGCGGCTGGGTGGCGCGATGGTCGGTGCGCAGGCGAGCGGCAACCCGCTGATCATCGTGCTGTCCACCTTGCTGATCGCGGCGCTCTTCACCCCGCTGCGGCGCCGCGTCCAGGCCACGATTGACCGCCGCTTCTACCGCGCCAAATACGATACGGCTCGGACGCTAGAGCGCTTCGCGGCCACGCTGCGTACACAGACGGAACTGCCTGAGCTGACGAAACATCTCGCGGCAGTGGTGGACGAGACGATGCAGCCGGCACACGTCTCGCTGTGGCTCAGGCAACCGGGCGGCAGCAAGATGAGCGAGTCCTGAGGGGCAGCGTATGCTCCACGGCGCCGCGCTACGCAAGGATACGGGCGTGCATCTACGTCCTTTCGCCGGGATAGCTCAACAATTGGCGGGGTAGAATCGAAGCGCCCCACGCCGTAACGCCCGCCGTAACGCTGCCGTGGCGTCGCGACCAGTATCGTGTGCTTGTAGAGGAACGTTGCCGTGACGCACCTGGGCGCGCGATTTGGCACCGAACAGTTGGTGGAGTGTGCGCATGAACGCGAGCGTGAGAAGCGAGGCGAGCGCGGCAGATACGGCGCCCGCGCCAGGCGGTACGCGCCTGAGGGGGAGATGGTCGCTCGCCGCCCTCGCCGGCTGGCTCGCCTTCTTCGCTGGAGGTCAGTCACGATGAGTAGGCCAGTCCCGTTTGGCGCAGTCCCGCGCGCGCTGGCGGCTGCCTCTGGTGAAACTGAGACACGCCTGGACGGCTGGCGGCTGATCGGCGCTCGTGCGGTGGTCTACACCACCATCGCCTTCGCGCTGGGTCTCTGCCTGCTCTCGCTGCCCGGCCTCGTGCCGCGTCTCGCCACGCCCTGCGCTGAACCGCTCAACGGCTGTATGATGTCGCCAGGGCAGGTCGCCCGGCTGGCCCAGCATGGCATCACGCCCGGCGCGGTCGCGGTGGGCATCGCCGTGCTCTCATGGCTGGCCGTCTTGCTCGGCGGAGGCGTGGCGGCGATGCTGCTGTGGCGCCGCACCAACGACTGGATGGCGCTCCTGGTGGCGCTGGAGCTGGTGCTGATGCCGATGAGCTTCATGCCGGTGTTGATGGGGCTGGACGGCGGTGGCGTATGGGAGGTGCCGGGAAGTGTGCTCTCCAGCACCGGCATCTTCCTGCTGTTCGTCCTGGCGGCGATCTTCCCCAGCGGCCGCTTTGTGTCGCGCTGGATGTGGGCGCCACTCCTGGTTGAAGCGTTTGTCATATTTGCTCCTAGCAACCTCAGTGACCTCCTCGGGCTGTTTGCGGTCCCGCTGGAGCTGGCTGCTACCCTGACCCTGATCGGCAGCCAGATCTACCGCTACTGGCACGTCTCGACACCCATGCAGCGCCAGCAGACGAAGTGGGCGGTTTCGGGACTTGTGCTTGCCATCGTGCTCAACCAGACGTTCTGGCAGCCAGCCGCATGGGGTCTCGTGCCGCAACCGTTCGGCTCACTCTACCTCTTGCTGTTCACGCCCGATAGCTTCTTGATGGTCAGTGCTGTGGCGATCTGCTTCGGCGTGGCGATCCTGCGTTACCGACTTTACGACATTGATACGCTCATCCGCCGCACGCTGATCTACGGCTTGCTGACGGCGACGCTGGTGGGAATCTATCTGCTGCTGGTGCTGGGCGCGCAATCGGTGCTGCACGCGCTGAGCGGCCAGCGTGGCGACGCGCCGATCGTCATCGTCGCCTCTACTCTCTTCATCGCCGCGCTCTTCAATCCACTGCGCAAGCGCATTCAGCGTACGATCGACCGCCGCTTCTACCGCGACAAGTACAACGCAGCCAAGACCCTGGCTGCCTTCGGGATCTCGCTGCGGACGCAGACCGATCTGCCACAGCTTTCGGAGCGTCTAGTGGCGGCTGTCGAGCAGACCATGCGCCCGGCGCACGTCTCGCTGTGGCTGCGGATGCCCATCTCAGAGCAGAAGCCGGGCGACTCCCGTGCGTAATGGTGTCCGGCTACCACTCCGCCAGCTTCCAGATCGCCGGCTGCACCGTGCCCGCCTCGACGCCGATCTCAGCGTAGATGCGTACGGCCTCCTTGAGATGCGCCATCGCCGCTTCGGGCTGCCCGGAAGCGTGCAACAGATCGGCGATGTTGTTGTGCAGCGCCGCCTCGTGATGGCGGTCGCCCTGCGCGGCGCTGAGCGCGAGCGCCGCCTCTGCGTGCGCCAGCGCGCGCTCGGTATCGCCACGTGCCGCCAGCGCCAGCGCAAGATTGTTGAGGGCCGCCGCGCGCACGCTGGGATCGCCCGCCGATTCGGCTAGCGCGAGGCTCTGTTCGAGGTGCCCGACGGCCTCCTCTACGGTGCCACGGCTCTCGGCCAGCACACCCAGGATGTTGTGCGCCTGGGCCTGCGCGTGCCGGTCGTCGGTGCTCGCGGCCAATTCTCGCGCCTGGCTCGCCAGGTCCCACGCCTGCTCAGGCTGACCCATGTGATGTGCGACGAGGCTCCAATCGGCGTAGATGCGCGCGCGCTGGCCTGGCTCACCCGAGAGCCCAAGCCGCTCGATAGCAGACTCGAAGCAGTCGCGCGCGCACGGCCAATCGCCACGCCGCGCGTGGACGCCGCCCAGCTTGTGCTTCAGCCGCGCGGCGATTGCGGGATTGCCGTCTGTCTCTACCTCTGCTTCCGCCTCCGCCGCCTCGTAGCTTTGGAGCGCCGCGGCGTACTCGCCAAGGCTCGTGTGCAGGTCGCCGATGGCCTCGTGCAGCCCCGCCACATCAGGATGACCGAGTGCCAGCGCCGTGCGCAAGTGCGCCAGCGCCTCGGCGTTCGCGTATAGGCGCTTCGCTCGCTCGCCCGCCTGCTGATAGTAGTCCGCCGCCGCCGCCTGATCGCCGGCCATCAGATAGTGGTGTGCGATCTGGCCCAGCAGGCCGTTGCCATCGCGCTGCCGCCGCACGGCAGCAATCAGCGCCTCGGCCACGCGGCGGTGCAGCAGCCGGCGTCGCGCCAGGCTGATCTCGTCATAGACCTGCGATCGCAGCTTCTCGTGGCTGAAGTCGTACGCCGGCGCCGGCCCCGCGCTCGCCGCCAGCTCGCGGACCAGTCCTCGTGCCAGCAGCTCCTCCAGGGCAGAGATCGTCTCCTCTTCGCCGCGCCCGCTGACCACCCGCAGCGTCTCGAAGTCGAACCACCGGCCAATCACCGCGGCCGCCGCCAACACCTGCGCGCTCGTGCCCTCCACCGTGCGCAGCCGCGAATGCAGCAGCTCGCGGATGCCGCCCGGCAGCGACCACGACTCACGCTCGGCGGGGGTGTCTTCCTGCGCGAGCGCCGACAGGTACTCGACGACGAAGAACGGCACGCCTTCGGTCTCTTCGTAGAGCCGCTGCGCCACATCGGTGGGCGTCTTCGCGTCGGGCAAACGTGCGTACAGCAGCTCGCGCACGTCGTCGGCGCTCAGGCGTGAGAGCGTGACGAGGGTGGCGCTGCCGGCCCGTTGGCCTTCGGCAAGGAGCTGGCGAATGTGGGAGCGGCCCGGCGCTTCGGATGGACGCCAGGTCAGCAACAGGCAGATCGGCGCATCGCGCAGTCGCCGCGCGAGGTAGATCAGCACATCGAGCGAGGCGCTATCGGCCCATTGCACGTCGTCAAAGAAGAGAATGCCTGGCTTTGGTCCGCGACAGGCCTCCAGCAGCACCTTTCGCAAGCCCTCGAAGAACTGGCCTTGCGCGCCGGGACTATCCAGTTGTGGCGGAGGCGGCAGTCCGGGTCGCACGCGCGCGATCTCAGGCGCCAAACGCGCGGCCTCGACCAGCCAGCGATCTGGCAGCTCGGCCAGCCGACGCGCGATCTCGTCCTGTGCCAGCGCGGCGCGGAGCGCGGCGATTAGCGGAGCGTAGGCCAGGCTCGCCTCGCCGTCATAACAGCGCGTCGCAATCACCGTCGCGCCGCCGTTTGCCCGCGCATCGGCCGTGAATTCCTCGGCGAGCCGCGTCTTGCCAATGCCTGCCTCGCCCGCCAGCACGACGACATGCCCCGCGTCGTGGATTGCGTCGTACGCGCTCCGCAGCGCCTTCCATTCCTCGGACCGCCCCACGAGCTGGGTAGAGGAGGCAGGCGTAGGGGATGCGGAAGGCAGCGCAGGCGCGTATTCGGCCTGGACGGCTATTCCCTCACCGGCCGACTGCGCGACACCTGAGGCGGGCGAAGATGTTGGCCTCGCCGGCACGCGTTGGGACAGCTTCGACGCCGCGGGCACCTGGTGGGCAGCCGGCGGAGGGGCCAGGCGATCTGCCTTGATGGCCTCGTAGAGGCGCGCGGTTGCCTCCAGCGGCGCTACTCCCAGCTCCCGATCGAGCGCGCGCACACAGGTCTGGTACTGGCGCATGGCGGCGGCGCGCTGGCCGGACCACGCATACAGGCGCATGAGCGAGCGGTGCGCCGGCTCGTGGAGGGGGTCGAGCGCCAACCAGCGCCGCGCGCTGGTGATCGCGTCGTCGTAGCGGCCAAGGCCAATGTAGGCGCCAGTCAGGCGCCGCAGCACGCCAGCCAGCTCACGCCGTAGCGTCTCGCGCTGGAAGAACTGCCAGTCGTCCCAGGCGGGGCTATCGCGCAGGCTGAAGCCGGCCATGAAGTCGTCGCGGTAGAGCGCGGCGGCTGCCGCCAGCGGCCCTACGCAGGCGGGGCAGGTCTCATCAACCGCGTGGCCGTGAGTCTGGCATTCGGCGAGCAGGCGGTGAAACTCGTCCACATCGAGCCGCAGGGCGGCGCCGGCACGCAGACCTATGGTCTCGCGCGCGCTGTCGAGCTGATCGCCCTCCAGCGCCTTGGCCAGGGCGGAGAGCGTGCGGCGCAGGGTCGCGCGTGCGTGCGGTTGGTCATATTCCGGCCACAGCAGCGCGGCAAGCGCGTCGCGGCGCTGCGGCTGCCCGGTGACGGCGAGGTATGCTAGCAGCGCGATAGCTTTGCGGGTATCCACGCCGACGGGCGCACCGTCGCGCTCGATGCGCGGCGGGCCGAGCAGCGAGAATACAAGGTCTGGCATGCTAAATGAGCTTTCCGGTGCAGTCTCGTGATCGGCACGGGATGGCAGCGTTGGCGCGAGCTCGCGGCCGTGCGCAATTACGCGCATGATACCCCGTACTCAGCGGGAGTGGAAAGCACGCACGTGCTCCTACGCAGTTTGGAGTACGTGGCGCGGCGGCAGGCGGTCGTCCTGGCCCCGTCGCTCGTGTGGCACGCCACGTGGTGTAGGGAGGTCGGCGGCGGAACGTGCGGCGGCCTGTGCTGGTGCCTGCTTCACGGTACACCATTTTCAACGAAGGGAGACAACCTGCACATATCCGCTCATGCTGATCGCCTTGATGTCACCCCCCAGCGGGCGCCGCACGATGCCGATCGCTCAAGAGAGGACTTGCAGTCAAGCGCGGCACCGAGCGAATCGCCAATAGGTGTGTATGGCAATCTCACACCGCAGCAGACACACACCTTGGCGCGGGAGTTCATCCAGCACATGCGCGGGATCAACGTCGCCGAGGCGCAAAAGTACACCGCGCTCGACCCCAATGTGGCGCTCCCCACGCAATTGCACGACATGCACCGCTACCTGTCGTACAAGCACCCCCAGGCGCTGCGCGAGGTCATGGCGGAGCCGCGGGTGAAGGCCATCCTGGATGGCTTCGCCCATGACGAGCACCGGCGCACCTCGGAAGATGTCGAGGGCCAGTCGCCGCAAGCCTGAGGCGCGTCCATGTCCTCCCACCTGCCGCTGCTTCCCAGGCAGCGGCATCCACATGTCTGCCCTTCCCTCGCTGTAGCGCGACCCGCCCGCAGGCGCGTTGGCGTATACTGCATCCACTGGCGCACGTGCCACGTCGTCGCGTGGCAACGCGCTGTGTAAAGGGGAGGCGCATCATGGATTGCTGCCAGTGCCAGGGCATCGAAGGGATGTTCAACCAGCGCGAGGCGAAGCGTAGCCTCAAGACATACCGGCGGAAGGGTCCAGCGCGCAGCACACGCATCCTGCTCGATGCGCTGCGGGCACAGGGCGTGGAGAGCGCAACGCTGCTCGACATTGGTGGCGGCATCGGCGCCATCCAGCTCAATCTCCTCGACGCGGGTGTCACCAGCGCCACCGACGTGGACGCCTCCACAGCATACCTGGAAGCAGCGCGCGAAGAGGCCGCGCGGGAGGGCTTCGCGGACCGCGTCACCTACCACCACGGCAACTTCGTGGACCTTGCGCCCTCCATCACACCAGCCGATATCGTCACACTGGATCGCGTGATCTGCTGCTACCACGATCTGCGTGGGCTGGTGAGCAGCTCGGCGTCGAAGGCGCAGCGGCTCTACGGCCTCGTCTATCCGCGCGACTCGTGGCTCACAGCCGCGCTTGCCGGCGGAATCAATCTCTTCATGCGGCTCCAGCGCAGCCCGTTCCGCTTCTTTCCTCACCGTAACCGCGACGTCGAGGCGTTGCTGCATGCCGCCGGTCTGCAGCGCCGCTTCCACGGTGCCACCGGCATCTGGCAGGTCGCGGTCTACGCGCGGGCGTGAGCGACTTTCAGAATAGAAAACGCCAGAGGACGCAGAGGACGCAGGGGCGGAGAGATTTACCACCCAGGATGAGGAGGGATGGGAGGATTAGCGAGGGGCCTATGCATGAGGCGATCTGTTCGCCATATAGCATCGCTCGCGACAGTCACATCGCTCACAGATCGTATGTCGCGCGCGCTCGTCTTTCCCCTGTGCGCAGAGGGCGAGGCGGGCCTCGCCACTACACCGTCCCTCTGCGTTTCTCTCTGCTCTCTGCCCTCTGCCCTCTGCCCTCTGCTCCGCGTTCTCCGCGTTTCCTCTGCGAACTCTGCGTTACACTGTATCCCCTCAATCGCGCGGGATGATGGGCAGCACGACCGCCGAGGGGTGCTCCGCGTCGTGCAGGATCGTCTGCTGCGCGACGGTCAGCTCGGCGGTGGTGCCGAGCGGCGCGCCGGTGTTGGGGTTGCGGTCGTACTTGGGGAAGGCGCTGGAGCTGACGGCGAGCGCGATGCGGTGCCCGGCGGCGAACAGCCGCGAGGTGTTCCAGCAGTCGATCTCGTAGCGGTAGATCTGCCCCGGCTCGATGAGCGTGGGACGCGCCATTCCCTCGCGGAAGCGCGCGCGCACCATGCCGTCGCAGAGCCGCAACGCCAGGCCGTTGGGATGCAGGTCGAGCAGCATCGCCGTGAAGTCGGTATCCGGCGCGGAGGAAGCGGCATAGAGCGTCACCTTCACCGGCCCCGTCACCTCGACCGGGCGCTCCAGCGGCGGCGTCGCGTAGACGAGCACATCGTCGCGGCGCAGCACCGCGGCGTAGTCGTCGGGGCCGCCGATCTGGTTGAACGCCGCGTCGGTGATGAAGGGCACCGGACGCGCCGGATCGTAGGTGTAGCTGTCGGGCGTGGCGAGCGTGGTGCCCTCGGCGGGCGGGCGTCCGCCGGACGCCCCTACGATGTCCGCCAGGAGCGTGCCGTCGCCGAAGCGGCTGTTGGCGCGGCCCGCGCTGGCAAGGTAGAAGGGCGTCCACGTAGTGCGGGCCAGCGGCCACTCGCGCTCGTCGCGCCAGACGTTCTCGCCCATCACAAAGAGGCGCACCGGCGAGCCGGTGTGGGAGTCCTCGTCACCCTTGAGCCAGAAGTCGAACCAGCGCAGCTCTTCGCCGCGCAGGTCGATGAGCGCGTGCGGGCCGAAGTCCTGCTCGCCGATCTTCTGCGCGGTGTTCACCTGATGGCCCCAGGGACCCATCAGCAGCCGCTGCTTGTCGCGCACCTCCGGCACCCCGCGTGCGACCATGCCGGCGAAGTTGAGCGGCGTGCCGATCTGCTCGTCATCGTACCAGCCTGAGATGTGCAGCACCGGCACGCGCACGCGCTCGAAGGCGTTCTGGTAGCGCAGTGGCTCCCAATACTCGTCGAGCAGGGCGTGGCGCACCTGCTCGCGCCAGCCCGGCAGCGACCGACCGATAGCCTCGTCCATGGTCAGCAGCGGCAGGTGCTCGTGGACGGCGCTCCAATTGACCGTCTCGGTGGGCTGCAAGACGTGGCCGCTGGTGTAGTGCTCCCACGAGATGTGCATCGGGCTGGGCACGCCGGTGGGCGTCTCGACGAACGGGTCCGAGGGCGTCACCAGCACCACCATCGCCTTCAGGTGCGGCGGCTGCTCAAGCGCGGTCAGCCACTGGATGCGCCCCGGATACGACGCGCCGAGCGTGCCGACTTTCCCGCTGCACCACGGCTGCACGGCGATCCACTCGATGGCGTCGTAGCCGTCGCGGCCGTCGTTGCGGTAGGGAACCCATTCGCCCTCGGAGTCGCCCCGGCCCCGCACGTCCAGCGCTACGAAGGCGTAGCCTTTGCCCGCAAAGTAGCGCCCCGCGTCGTAGACCGGCGGCTGTGCCTTGAGATACGGCGTGCGCTGCAAGATCGCGGGATAGCGACGGCCCTCAGTATGCCCAGGCGGAAAGGTCACATCGGCGGAGAGCGTCACGCCGTCGCGCATTGGCACGCGCACATCAAAAAGCAGACGGGGCTGGTCGCTGGCGGGTGTGCTCACGGGCAGGCGGTCCTCTCTCTCAGAAAGCTCAAGCGCTGCTGAGGGGATCGTATCCCGCGCCATGCCGCCCGCGTCAAGGTGCGCGCGTTCCCGCTTCTACGCCTTACGTACGAGCAACTGATGGTCTCGCCCAGAGGCTGAAGGTCAGCAGCGCCGTGGCGGGGCCGAGCAGCAGGGGATCGAGCAGCGAGGGCACAAAGACCGCGTAGCACGGGATCAGCGCGCCGCCGCCGACCAGCAGCCACACCAGCCAGCCCCAGCGCCGCTCGCGCACGCACGTCACCAGGCTGACGATCACTCCCAGCGCCACGGCCGCCTCCGCGCCCGCCAGCGGCAAGCCGGGATGGGCGATCAGTGCCTCGAACGAGTGGTCGCCGGTGATGTAGAGATAGAGGCCCACAAGCGCGTAGGGTGCGGTGACGAGCGTGACGGCGATGCCGCTAAACAGGCGCGCGGCCCTCAGGCCGGTGGCGCGCTGCGATGGCGGGGGGACGAGCGAGCCGACGTCGAGTACATAGACGAAGGCCGGGAAGAGCGGCGCCACGTAGGCCAGGACGTAGGCGAACAGACCGGTGATGAGGGTCGTCGGCGGCAGCACGTGATCCGCGAGGAGCGGGAGTGACAGAGGAGGAGCCGCTGGAGCGGGCACGACAGGCCCTCCAGTCGATCCACAGGCCGGATGCGCTGTAGAGGGCAGGCAGGAAGGCGCCCCGGACGTTCCCAGGAACGATACCGGGACAAGCACGATCGCGGCGACGATCAAGACGACCAGGCAGAAGGCCAGCACCGCCAGCAGTGGCAACAGGAACGCTGGCCAGCGCCAGCGCCGATCCAGGATGGCCTTCGGCACGAGCAGCAGGCATCCGGTCAGCGTGACGAGCAGCGCGACTATCGCGTACTGGTAGTTCAACAGGCCGGAGAAGAAGATCATCGGCCCGGAGAAGAGGATCGGCGCCAGCCAGGCGGCGCGGTCGTTGCGCACGATGTCGTAGAGACAGATCAGCCCAGTGACGCCGGCCAGCACCTGGCCGGCGGTGAAAATCCCCTTCAGCACGGCATGCAGTCCCGGATCGATGACTACGGCTTCCGCCTGCTCACTGTAGTAGCTCAGGAACCAGGCCTCGGCGACGAAGAGCAGCAGCATTGAGGTCACGGCGGCGACGAAGACCGCGCGCGGCGTGTGGCCGGCCGGCTCGCCGGCACGCTTGAACGCGAACGGCGACGGCATGGCAACCGCCCGGTGCGTGGCCAGGATGCCGATACTGCCCAGCAGAATGCCGCTCAACACGCTATATGTCACGTTGGCAACGGTGTTGTTCACGACCACCGGGCCGGACGTCTGGCTGCTGAGGCCAGAGCCAGATCCGCCCAGCGTGGGCTGCGCGCCGGTGAGCAACTGCACGATCGGCCCGAAAAGAAAGTTGAACAGCCGGCCGGGGAAGGTGCCCATAAACTGGCGCACGTGGTCCCCGACGACGAAGCCGTTCTGCGCGTCCACCACGATCAGCAGGGTCGTGAGGGCAATGCCCACCGCCAGCGCCAGCGAGCTGCGCCACGCCACGTTCGCGCGGCGGCGCAGGATATCGCCCGGCGTGGCGAGGTGCTTGTCCACGAGCTTTTCGAGTGCTGGATGGCCGGAGACTAGCTCGCGCGCCACGGGACCGATGACCTGCTCGACGTTCTGCCAGTAGGCGCCGTGATCGGTGAAGAGGCTGTCGGTATTGACGACGTCGACGTTCTCGCAGCGCTCGAGGCTGGCGGCGATGGCGTCCTGCGGGTCGGCCTCGCCGGGATCGGCCCAGGGCACACGCCGCAGTGAGCGCACGGTGATCGGCCCTGCGGCGACCGGATCGTAGCGCGCCCAGAAGTGCAGCCAGCGCACGCGCGAGGGCAACGGAGTGCGCAGGCGATGGGGATCGGTGCCCTCCAGCATCCACATGCGGTGCAACGCCTGGGCAAGGCAGATGAAGGTGATCGGCGTGGTGTTTCCACGCCATTTGGGCGTACTGAGGGTGGTGGTCAGGCCCTCGTAGGCGATGACGGTGCCCATCGAATGGGCAATCACGACGATCTGGCGGCAGTTGTCGTCGCGCAGGAAGGCATCCAGCTCGCGCTCGAATCGCTGGCGGATGGCGGAGGAGCGCGTGTAGTCCAGCAGGTAGACCTGCAGCGGGGCGATCCAGTGCAGCGAGACGACGCCGACGACGCGCGAGAGGCCGTTGACCAGCGTGTATTGAATGTAGGACCACGGGATCAGCGCGAGCAGGTTGACCAAACCGACCGCCAGGAGCAGCGCGTAGACCACTGGCGCCAGCACGAACCACTGCGCTAGCTTCCACACGTACTGGACGATGCCGTAGCAAGCCAGTGCGAAGCGCAGCGTGGCCCGCTGTGGCTGATGCACGGAGTACTCGCTCGAAAAGCGCTCGTCGTCGGGGTCCTGCGGGCGATAGGTGACAGCCTGGGGTGTCTGACGGGCGGGCGCTTTCGCCGCGGCGCGCGCGGGACCCGATTGCACGCCGAGCGGGAGCAGAAAGCGCGCTGCGTCTTCGCGGAACTGGAGGCGTGCCCAGCCCAGCGCGGCGCCAACCGAGGGTAGGCCAAACGACTGCGCCCACCACACCTCGCGCAGCTCCAGGCGCAGCGTGTCGTCCGCGCCGTCGCCGTCGCCCGGCACCGAGAGGGTCATCGTCGCGCACGAGGCCGGCGCGTCGGGATCGTCGTCTTCGGTCAGCCTGGTCGTGAGCCACACGCGGCTAGGTCCCGTCGGCCGTAGCGCCAGCCCGGCGATGTGATTGTACCAGTAAGTGAGGGCGTTGCCCGCCTCCTCGATGGTTGCGTTGCGCTTCTCGTTGCCGATGCCGTGGATCACGACGACGCCGGTGTAGGGCCCGGTGGCTGTGTTCGAGCTCGATGACGTGCTGGGGCTTGAAGTTGCCGTCGCCACGACCGCCACCCCTCTCCATCCGATCCCGCGAGGCGCATGGATACCGGCTGAAGCGCCACGACGGAGATCTCTACTCTCTCACACTGCGATATATGGTTCGCTTGGTATGCAGTGAGTATACGCTGTGAGGATGCAGTGTCAAGAGCCAATCGGGCGCGGAGGGATTATGGTCTGTGGCGGTCGTTTCGTGAATGCGCATCGGTGCGTCAGAGCAAGCCGCGCTGCTCGTGCGTTGAAGCGCCCTGCGTCTCGGCGATCGCCGCCTCGAAGTGGCGCATCTCGATGGCAAGCGCGCCAGCGCGGGCAGGTGAAGCCGCGGGAGAGACGCCCGCGCCGGGCGTGAGCGAGCCGGAGCCGCGGGCGCGGATCCAATCGGAGAGTGCGCGATTGGCGGCGCGCCGGCAGACGGCTTCGAGGTCGGCACCGCTCATGCCGCCGGTCTTCTTCGCCAGGGTATCGAGCGAGACTCCTGCCGCCAGCGTGCGGCGCCGGGTGTGGATCGCCAAGATCGCGCGGCGCGCGGCGCGGTCGGGAAGCGGCAGGTCGAGCACGAGATCAATGCGGCCGGGACGCAGCACCGCCGGGTCGATTAGCTCCGGGCGGTTGGTGGCGGCGACCACGATCACCCCGCGCCGGCCCTCGATGCCGTCCAGCTCGGTGAGCAGCTGGCCGATCACGCGGTCGGCGACGCCGTCGAAGGCGTGGCCGCGGCGGGGGGCGAGCGCGTCCAGCTCGTCCAGGAACAGCACGCATGGGGCGACCTGGCGCGCGCGCTGGAAGGTCTCGCGCACGCCGCGCTCGGATTCGCCCACCCACTTCGAGAGCAGCTCCGGCCCCTTGACGGTGATGAAGTTGGCCTCGCAGGCGGTGGCGAGCGCGCGGGCGATCAGCGTCTTGCCGCTGCCGGGAGGGCCGGCGAGCAGCACGCCGCGCACCGGATCGAGGTCCATCGCCGCGAACAGCTCGGGGTAGCGCAGCGGCCACTCGATCAGCTCGGTGAGCGTGCGCTTGGCCTCGTGCAGCCCGCCAACCTCGTCCCAGCCGGTGCGGCTCAGCTCGACGGCCACCTCGCGCGCGGCGGATGGCTCGATGCCCTTGAGTGCCTCCTGGAAGTCGTCCAGCGTGACCGTCAGCGCCAGCAGCTCGGCGGTGGGGATGCTGGCGTTGTTGAGCGCCGCACGCGGGAAGGTGCGGCGCAGCGAGGCCATCGCCGCCTCGCGGCACAGGGCAGCCAGATCGGCGCCGACGAAACCCGGCGTGATGCGCGCCAGCTCGGCCAGGTCCACGTCGGCGTCCAGCGGCATGTCGCGGCTGTGGATGCGCAGGATCTCGACGCGGCCGCCGGCATCGGGGGCATGCAGGCTAATCTCGCGGTCGAAGCGGCCTGGGCGGCGCAGCGCGGGATCGAGGGCGTCGGGGCGGTTGGTGGCGCCGACGACGATCACCTGGCCGCGAGCGCGCAGGCCATCCATCAGCGTGAGGAGCTGGCCCACCACGCGCTTCTCGACCTCGCCCCAGACCTCGTTGCGCTTGGGGGCGATGGCGTCAATCTCGTCGAGGAAGATCACACTCGGAGCGCTCTTGGTGGCATCGTTGAAGACGCGGCGCAGGTGGGCCTCGCTCTCGCCGTAGAACTTATCAATGATCTCCGGCCCACTGAGGCTGAAGAAGCGCGCACTGCTCTCGGCGGCCACGGCGCGGGCAATCAGCGTCTTGCCGGTGCCAGGCGGCCCATAAAGCAGCACCCCCTTGGGCGCCTCGATGCCCAGCCGGTCGAAGAGTTCCGGGTGCTTGAGCGGCAGCTCGATCAGCTCGCGCACGTGTTGCAGCTCGCGTCCCAGGCCGCCGATGTCCTCATAGGTGACGGTCGAGGCGCGTGGGGCGAGGGTCGCGCCCGGCGGCTGGATGCGCAACGAGGTGCCGGCTTCCAGGATCACGGCGCTGGCGGGATTGGTGGCGAGCACCTGGAACTCGCGCGCGGCGAGGCCCAGCCCTGGCACGCGGACGAGGTCCCCGGCGACCACCGCCAGCCCACGCAGCGAGCGCGCGACGTGGCGCAGCTCGTCTTCGCCCAGCGTTGCCCCGCCTGGTCCCGCCGGCAGCAGCGCACAGCTCACCGCAGGCGATGCCGCCACGCGTCGCACGCGCACCTCGGCGCCCAGCGCCGCCCCCGCGTTCTGCCGCACCAGGCCATCCATCGCAATCGTGCGCTCGCCGCCGCCAGGTCCCGCCGCCGGGTCATCGGACCAGCGATCCACCTGGGCGACGGTGACGCGCTCGCCGGCGATCTCGATTACGTCGCCGGATGCGGCGTCCAGCGCGTCGAGCGCCGCGGCGCCAATGCAGGCGGTGCCGCGCGGGATGGTCAATCCTTCGACGACGGTGAGCAGGAGGGTAGTCGTTGTGGTTGTGGTGGTCTTGCTGTCGCGGGTATCACGCGCGTCGTGCTCGGTGGTGCTCATGCCACAAGTTACGTCACATCCCGCGCGTGAGTTGCACCACCAATGCCTCTACAGGGTGATCATGTGATCGGGTGGGTTGCTGGCCAGCGCAGCGTAGAGGTCGGGGAAGCAGCCCACGCGCACGCCCTCCACCACGTCGCGTGCCTCGTAGCTGTGCTCGCCGGTCTGGACGGCGAGGCCGCGCTCGGTGGCGCACTGGTCGCAGAGCATCAGCAGCATGCCGCTCTCGCGCGCGATCTTGCCCAGCCGCTCGCCCAACGGGTCGCCCTTGCGCAGCACATAACAATTGTCGTCGAAGAAGAACATGCCGACGACCTCGACGCCGTGGCGTCCCTCTTCAAGCTGCGGCAGGATCATGCGGCCGAGCTTGTACGGCGCGTTACGGCCGCCGGTGGCGAAGATGTAGGCAACCTTCATGCGTTCGTGGTCTCTCCCTACGTGGAAACAAAACGACTCCGCCCGGCAGGCGATCCCTGTGGGCCACAGGGAAGCGTATCAGGCAGAGACGATGGGCGGGCAAGTGCTTCGCTAAGTTCCTTATCAATGAGGCCTCGCCGGAAAGAGGTCCGCTTGCATGAGTTGGTCCCGCGCGACGACCCGCGACTGTTGGTTGAGCTTCAAGAGCAATACGGTGACGCGACCGATTGCAGTCAGCGGTTCAATCAGTGGCCCGTTGAACCGGAAGTGCTCCGACCAAACCTGCTGGCGCGGATTGAAGAGCGGAGTCAACTCATCCGAGACGGGATCGTACGAGGCGATATCGCTGCCCTTGGCGCGATTGCATACGAAGCACGCGTAGGCCAGATTGTCAGAGGTAGTCGCGCCGCCATGCTTGAGGGCACGAATGTGATCCGGCTCGTGAGGATACAACGGCTCGCTGTCAGGCATGTAGCAGTACTCACAGCAGCCATGTGCGCGCTCGCGGACCTCACGCCGCAGGGCGATGCCGACCTCTCCGCTCATGCGCTAGTCGATCCCTGACGATTCGCAGCCGCACGTGATCGGATCAGCAATACCAACTGGTCGAGCTGGACGCACTGGTCCAGCTCGTCGGCCTCATCAGGGGTCAGCGTGCCCTCCGAGTTCTTCCGCAGCAGGTCGCGCACGCGCTCGACCGTCGCGTCCGAGAGTCTGAAGGTGGCGATTTCGTCGGGGCTGGGGCCGCGCGCGAAGAAGGAGACCACCTCGTCGTAGGCTCGCGTGAGCGAAGTCTGGCTCATGTGTTGCCTCCTCCCCGTCTGTTGCACGCTCCCAGCCGCGGCTTATGCGCGATTACTCTCGCGCGAGGTGCTCCAGCGCGCCGTAGATGCTGTCGGCGGTGGGATAGAAGCACGTCTCCTCGGGCGCGTTGTAGGGCACGGCCGGCGCCGCGAGTGCCGTGATCAGCACCGGCCCGTTGTCGAGCTTCCAGAAGAAGTTCTGCGCGATCCACGAATGGATGAAGCGCCCGAAGCTGGTCATGTCTGGCTCCTCGGTGACGACGATGGCGCGGTTGGTGGCGAGCACCGAGTCGCGGATCGCCTGCTCGTCCAGCGGCCACAGCGTGCGCAGGTCGATCACGTCCACCGCGGCGCCAGGATTCTGCTCGGCGAAGCGCGCGGCGGCGATCGCCGAATCGAGCAGCATCGTGCCCCAGCTCACGATCGTGGCGAGTGGCTGTCCCTGGCCGATGCGCATCGTGCGCGCCTTGCCGATCGGCTGCGTGTAGTAGCCCTCCGGCACGTTCCACAGTTGCGCCAGCGGCTCGATCGGCTCGCCGCCCTTGTGCGTGCGCGGCGCGTCGGCAAAGTAGAGCCGGCCGCGCTCCAGGAATACCACCGGCGACTGCGACTGCGACGCCTCGATCAGCAGGCCCTTGGCGTCAAAAGGCGTGGCAGGGCAGATGGTGATCAGGCCAGGGACATTGGTGAACCACTGCTCGCCGGCGTTGGAGTGGCCGAAGGCGCCGCCGCCCGAGCCGCTGTCCGAGATCGGGCCGCCGCCGCCGGAGCCGGACTTCATGCGCAGCAGCATCGGGCAGTTCCAGTCGCCGAAGGACTGGTAGTAGATGCGCGCGGCGAGGCGGATGGTCTGCGTGCCCGACTGGTGGTAGTCCACGAACTGGATCTCGCCACAGCGCGGCTTGTCGTCGGCCATCGCGCAGCCAGCGGCGATACCGGCGATGTACTGCTCGTTGAGCGCACTACTAATCGCCGTGCCGGGGAACTCTTTGACCAGCCGCGCCGTCGCCGTGAAGACGCCGCCGGGCGCGCCGCCCACATCCTGGCCGAAGACAAAGAAACCTGGATCGCGCTTGACGATCTCGACCAGCGCGTCGTTGATCGCGCCAATCATCTGCATCGGCTTGGCCGCGCCCGACGGCGCCACGTCCACCCGCGGCACCTCAAGCACCTTCTGCGTCACGCGCGATCCCTCGATGCCCGGCTCGGCCTGCACCTCCTGCTCGGCTTCGTCCAGCTCGTCGCGCACCTCTTCGCGCATCTGGTCGAGCTGCGCCTCGGTCGCCATGCCCTTCTCGACCAACAGCTCCGCCATACGCTTGACGGGGTCCTTGGTGCGCGTGGTCTCGTCAATCTCCTCGCGCGTGCGGTAGCGGCGGATGTCGGTGCTGCTGGAGTGCGGATCGAGCAGGCCGTTGTGGACGTGCATGAAGGCCGGTCCCTCGCCGTTGCGCAGGCGCTGGGCGAGCATGCGGGTGGTCTCGTAGACCTCGAAGGGGTTGACGCCGTCCACGTCAAGCGCAATGGCGTCCATCGCGCGCACCTGGGCGGTGAGGTCGCCGGCCCACTGCGCCTGCTGCTCGGTCATGATCGCCCAGTGGTTGTTCCAGATGGTGATCAGCGCCGGCAGCTTGAGCACCGTGGCCTGGCGCAGCAGCACATTGACGTCGTTGGTCGCTGCCGAGCCGTCACCACCGGAGAAGAGCACCACGCGGCGCGAGCCGTCGCGCTTAAAGGCGTAGCCCACACCGCCGGCGAATGGTCCGAGCGAGCCAACTTCGCTGAAGGTAGGCATGACGTGGAATTTGCGGCTGCTGTAGTGCGAGGGCATGTTGCGGCCGCCGCCCATGGGATCGGTTTCCCGCGAGTAAGCGGCACGCAGCACGGCCTTGACATCGCCGGTGCGCTGCAGCCAGCCGGCCAGATCGCGGTAGTAGAACGCGAGCCAGTCGTCGTCATCCAGTGCGGCGACGACCGCGGCCATGGACTCGTGGCCGGCGCAGCCGATGTAGAAGGGGAACTTGCCCTGCGTCTTGCGCGCCTTGAGAACGTCGTTGATGGTGCGGGCCATCAGCATCGTCCGGTAGAGTCCCACTGGGTCCAGCGTGCGGGCGCCGGTGCCCGCCGTTGCCGCGGTGACGTTCGCTGTCATCTGGCACAACCTCCACGGTGCTGCATTGCGATGGATGTGGTGTGTTTCGAGTGGCCGGCAGCATCCCACGCCGCCGGCACCATATCCCACCCATTATACTGGCAGCGGCCCGGGAGGCGCAACCGGCAGCGAGCGAGCGAGTGGCAGCGGCCGGCGCAATGTGCGACTCTCTCCAGTCCACGAAGGTGAACTTCGCGGCCGTGCGGCAGGCCATCCAGGTGCGGTTTCAACCAACCTAGCGGCTATTGCGCCCAGACGCCCATCAGCGCGGCGTTGAGCGCCACGACGACGATGAAGACGACCCCCAACGCAGGATGCCCAGCAGCCCACAGCGCAACTGCCGCCGAGCAGAAGAGCAGCGCTTTGAGCGCGAACAGCGCGGCGCCGGGCAGCGGCCACGTCGCCTGGGGCGCGGCGAAGAGGCCCCAGATGATTGCCACGACGAGCGGCGTGCCCAGGCCGAGTAGAAGCTTCTGGAGGGTGCCGTGGCCGGTGACAAAGCCCCAATAGCAGAAGGCAGCCAGCATGCACAGCTCCAGCACGAAGGCGAGGGCGAGGTTGGCGTTCTTGACGATCCCCATGAGCTCAGGCGTCCTTTCGGTTCGTGTTCGCGTCGAGTGTTGACAAAATGCCCCCCACCAGGCGGCGGAAGGTTTCGTCTACCGCCAGCGGTATTCCAAAGCCGCCGGCTACCTCAATCGTGGCGAAGCCGTGGGTGATGCTGCGCAGCATACGCACGGCATGAATCGCATCGTCGGGGGAGAGATGGTAGGCATCGAGGGCGCGCAGGGCAATTTCGACCACGCGCGTCTGGGCGGCGGCCAGCTCAGCGTCCTCGGGTACGGCACGGACTGTCGCCGCGTAAAGGCCGGGATGCTCGTTGACGTATGCGCGGTAGGCGTCGGCCAGCGCGCGCAGGGCATCGGCGCCCGCCCTGCCCATCACCGCGCGGCCAAGTGTTACTTCCAGGTCGCGCAGGCCCAGCAGCGCCAGCTCGCGCCGCAAGCCGGCCAAGCCAGGGAAGTAGTGGTAGAGCGTGGGCGTGGTGACACCCAGCCGCGCGGCGAGCGCCGCCAGCGTCAATGCATCAAGCCCATGCTCGTCGGCCAGCGCGGCAGCGGCTTCGAGCACCGCCGTGCGGGTCAGGCCAGCCTTAGTCGCCATGTGCCGCCGCGCTCTCGCTCTCGTTCCCGGCTGGCCCTGTCTGTTGCGCGAGGCTATCGAAGAACGCGACGATGGCGGGTGCGGTCGCGTCGGGAAGCTCGGCATGCGGATAGTGGCCGGCGCCTTCGATCATGTGCACTGCGCCGTGCACCTGCGCCGCGATCCACGCCGCCTCGTCCTGCGGCCGCTTGAAGTCGGGATCGCGCGTGCCCATCACCACCAGCGCCGGGCAGCGCACCGCGCCGAGGCAGCCCTCCGAATCGGCGGATCCGCCTATCATCATCGCCCGCACGGCGCTCAGGCGTCCCCGCTCGCGCAGATTGGCGAGCAGCACATTCAGATACGCCGGCAGGTCGTCAGGCTTGCGCGTGGGGTACTCATGGGGGTAGAACCACTTCCAGAGCGCGACGCCCCACGGGCCGCCGAAGAGCACGGAGTAGAGCGCCCCCATGACCCTCCGCTGCCAGGCAGGGCCGGTGTCGCGCACAAAGGCATCGATTAGGACGATGCCGGCCACCAGCTCCGGTGCCTCGGCGGCCGCGCAGACCGCCGCGCCGCCCGCGTACGAGTTGCCGATCACCCGCGCCGGGCCGATGTTGAGATGCCGAATGAGCGCCACGATATCGGAGCCAATCGCGGCTTTCGAGTAGTCATGCCATCCGGTGCTGGACTCGCCGTGCCCGCGCAGGTCCATCGTCACCACGCGGTAGCCGGCCGCCACCAGCCGCGGCGCGAGGAAGCGATACTCGCCGCGCAGATCGCCCAGGCCCGGCGCGCAGAGGACGAGCGGGCCGCTGCCCTGGTCATCGTAAGCAATCGTCCCGCCTGGGCGGGAGAGCAGTTGTGTTGGCATGGGAACCTCCAGAGTCTAAGTGGCACTCCGCTCTTGTCAAACTATATTTGATGCTAATCTAATGGCATTAGATAAGTCAAGGGGTACTATGCCGAAGGTCGGAAACGTGGTATCGCGGACGATAACATGCGGCGCCGGCTGCGAGGGAGCGGCACATGGGGTATGGTCAGGGAGCTTGGAAGCGCCACGCTGGCCGCGGGTGCTACAATTGCCGGCAGGCATCCGCCAAATTGCCGAGAGCGGCATGGCACATGCGGGCGCAATTGGAACGGTATCGTGCGGCGCTCTATGCTCGGCGACGAACGGCCGCGCCGGGGCATGCGAAACGCGAGGCAGACGTGACGACACAGCTCTGGGCCGTGCTGGTGGCGGCCTTCCTGGCCTCGACGGTCGAATTTGTCGAGGCATTCACGATCGTGCTGGTGGTCGGCGTAACGGTCAACTGGCGCAGCTCGCTGGCGGGGACACTGGCGGCGGTGGTCGCGCTGGCGGTGATCGTCGGCGTGCTGGGGACGGCGCTGGTGACCTACGTGCCGCTCAGCGCGCTGCGGGTGGCCGTGGGGCTGCTGCTGGCGCTCTTCGGCCTCAAGTGGCTCAAGAAGGCCGTCCTGCGCTATGCCGGGCTGAAGGCCACCCACGACGAAGAGGCGATCTACGAGGAGGAGCTGGCGGCGATGAAGGCGCGCGGCGAGGCTCCGCACACTGGGGTGGACCCCTTCGGCGTGGCGACCTCGTTCAAGAGCGTGCTCCTGGAGGGGCTGGAGGTCGCCTTCATCGTGATCACCTTCGGTGCTAATGCCAACGCGACGGAACACATCTCAGGCCAGGGCATCGCCATCGCGGCGGTGGGAGCGGCGGCGGCACTGCTGCTGGTGGTGGCGGCCGGGGCGCTGATCCGCGCGCCGCTGCAGCGCGTGCCCGAGAACACGCTCAAGTTCGTCGTCGGCATCATGCTCGCCAGCTTCGGCACGTTCTGGGGCGGCGAGGGGCTTGGCATCTCCTGGTGGCACGAGGACCTGTTCCTACCGATCCTGGTCCTCTTCTACCTGGCGCTCTCGGGTGCGCTGATTCTGTGGCTCAAGCCGTACGCGCCAGCAAAGGCGCCCGCGCCCGGTGACGCGCCGACGCCGCAGGACGTCGAGCGCCCGGTGGAAGGTGAGGTGCTGGGATGAATCGTGTCACCGGTGCCCTCAAGGCGACCTACAACTTCTTCGCGGGCGATGCGATCATCCTGGTCGGCGTCGTGCTGGCCTTCATCGTGGGCGCGCTGCTGCTGAACGTGGCGAAGGCACCCAACGCGCTCGCGGCGGTGATTTTCGTGGCAATCATCGCGGGCAGCCTGGCGTTCACGCTGGGCCGCGAGCTGGCAGGACGGCCGCGACAGCGATGAGCGCTCGCCCGCGCGCAAAGCAGAAGGCCGTCCGCACGGACGGCCTTCTGCTTGCTAGTTCGCTGGCGACACCGCTAGGCGCCGTTCTTGGCCTGGTCGTAACGCGCCAGCACGTCCTCTTTGGCGCGCGCATAGGCCTCTTTGCCCAGCACCATCGCATCTACCGCGCGCCCGCGCAGGGTCTGCACCACCTGCTCGGCGTCCAGCGTGCCGCGCTTCCTGAGCACCTCCGCCTGACCGCTGAGCTGCTCGCGGGTCTCGGCGCCCGGCTGCGGCGCGAAGAGCACCGCCAATGTCGCCCCCACCGCCAGCCCGAAGATGAAGCCCCAGACGAAGCCTCCACCTGACTTGCCGCTTTGCTTGCCGCTCTTTGCCACGCTCCCGACCCTGCCCTTCATCTCATGGCGGCGCTGCGCAAATTAGCCCTGACTGGGCTGCGGCGCCGCCAACATCTGCCGCACGCGCTCGAGCAGCGCGTCCAGCTCAAACGGTTTCTGCACCACCGACACGTTGCGATAGCGTGTGGGGTTGCTGGAGATCAGGTTCGAGACGGTTTCGGCCCCCAATACGGCGGCGGTGTAGACGATCACCGGGATCTCGGCGGTGCTGGTCTGGGCGCGCAGGCTCTTGAGGATGTCCACACCTGAGGCGTCAGCTAGCCGCAGGTCGAGGATCACCAGATCGGGAGCCGCCTCGCGGATATGTGTGACCGCTTCGCGCCCCTCGTTGAGCACCGACACCTGATACTGCTCGTCCTCCAACAGCATGCGCAGGAGGGTGAGCAGGTGCTCCTGGTCGTCCACCACCATGATGCGCTTCGTCACCGCAGCTCCCTCGTGTGAGATACGTGTACAACGACGTGTGTCGCGCCCGTGACCGGGACGTGTCCCCATGGGCGATGCCGGCCGCGAGTGAGCTGGCTTACCGAGCACCCTGGCGACCCACGACGGCGTCCACAGACGGGCAAAGACTCTGCCGTAGCGCGTAGCACGAAGCGTACCAGTCCGCACGTTGGCACAGCGCCGACGTGACCGCGAACGAACCTTTCAGGTTGTATAAGCGCCCCGCGCGCGTCCGGGGTCACATGATACGCCATCGGGGCCAGCCCGGCGCGCGTGCGATCGTGCGCTTACTCGTCTGACCGCGCGTGCGCCGCCATCCACGCCGCGCCGATGATGCCGCTGTCGTCGCCGAGCTTGGTCCGCACCACATCCAGCTCGCGCGCGGGCACCGGCAGCGCCACATCGTGGGCTTTGTGCTTGGCCCGGTCGAAGACCGTCTGGGTCGCGTCGATCAGCCCACCGCCGATGATGATGCGCTCAGGATTGACCAGGTTCGCCAGGCTCGCCAGCCCCGCACCCAGGTAGTCGCCGGCCTCACGCAGCGTGTCCAGCACCAGCTCGTCGCCCTCCTGCTCGCACCTCGCCAGCACCTTCGAGCGCACCATTTTGTCGTCGGGATTGTGCAGCTCGCTGAGCAGTGAGTGGCGCCCTCGGGCCAGTTCGGCCAGCAGCACGCGCGTAATCGCCGTGCGCGAGGCGTAGGCTTCCAGATGGCCGCGCCCGCCGCAGCCGCAGACGCGCCCGTCGTACATCACGACCGTGTGGCCGATCTCGCCGGCGGTGCCGGTCGCGCCGCGCCGCATCTGCCCACCCTCCACGAGCGCGCCGCCGACACCCGTGCCGACGAAGACGCAGACGAAATCGTCGCAGCCGCGCCCCGCGCCGTAGTGCTGCTCGCCATAGGCGCCGATCTCGACGTCGTTGCCGATTGCCACCGGCAGCCCAAACCGCGCGGCGAGCAGATCGCGGATCGGCATGTCCACCACGCCCGCGGCGAGGTTTGGCGCGCCCAGCAACAAGCCGCGCGCGCGATCCACCTGCCCAGCCAGTCCGATGCCGATCCCCGTAACCCGCGCACCGTGCGGCAGCTTGGCACTGTCGAGCGCCGCGGCGGCCACATCCTGCACGCGCTGGGCGAAGAAATCGGCGCCGCGTTCGGGCCTCGTGCGCTTGCGCCCCGTGCCGAGCACCCGCCCACTCGCCAGATCGACCACTCCGGCGTAGATCTTCGTCCCGCCGACGTCAATACCCAGCGCGTATTCCGCCCCCGACGACACTGCCATGTCTCACACTCCTCTGCCGATCCGCGCCCACGCTCAGGCAGAGACTACCACAGGGCAGGCAGAAGAATACACCGCACAGGGACGCGGGGGAGCAGAGGTAGAGGGATTCACCACAGAGGCAACGGAGGAAACGGAGGACAGAGCAGAAGGAGAAGGAACAACCGCCAAGGACGCCGAGGTCAGAACGTTTGAGCATGTGAAGCGAGCGCGAGGACCCCTCGCAACAAACGGAAGTCTTCTCCCTCGCGTCGCATCCCGCGCACTCACACGGACTCCCTCTGCTCCCTCCACGGCTTCTTCTTCGGTTCTCTCCTCCGTTGCCTCCGTTCCCTCTGTGGTGAATCTCTGCTCTCCTTCGCGTCCTTCGCGTCCTTCGCGTCCTTCGCGCTCTTCGCGTTCTCCGTCATACGCCTACGCCGAGGCCATCGCGGCGGGCGCGGCGGGCGGCTCGGTAGCGTGCAGCGCCAGCGGCGGCGCCGGCTCGCGGTGTGGGTGCGCCTCGTGCGCGAACCACGCCTGCACATCAAATGGCTCCTCGCCTTTGGGCGGCTTCACGCGCTCGTAGTTGCCGTCGGGCAGCAGGCGCCAGGCGTTGGCGGTGTCGCGCAGGTAGGCCGGCAGCACCACCTGCGTAATCTGCTCGCGCAGCGCCCGATCCTCAATCGGGAAGAGCACCTCCACGCGCGAGTCGAGATTGCGCGGCATCAGGTCGGCGCTGCCAACCAGCACCTCATCTTCCTCCACGCCGCCGCCCTCAAAGTAGTAGATGCGGCTGTGCTCCAGGAAGCGCCCCACCAGGCTCGTCACGCGGATGTTCTCGCTCACCCCCTCCATGCCCGGACGCAGCGAGCAGATGCCGCGCACCAGTAGATCCACGCGCACGCCGGCCTGCGAGGCGCGGTAGAGTGCATGGATGATTTCGGCGTCCACCAGATTGTTGGTCTTGAAGATCAGGTGGCCGCGCCCGCCCGCCTTGTGGCGCTCGATCTCGCGCTCGATGCGCCGCAGCAACCCCGGCCGCAGCGTGCCAGGCGATACCAGCAGCTTCTGGTAGGTCACGCCGCGCGCGTAACCGGTCAGCGCGTTGAAGAGCTGCGTCGCGTCCTCGGCAATCTCAGGCCGCGCCGTGAGCAGCGCGAAGTCTTCGTAGACGCGCGCGGTGATCGCGTTGTAGTTGCCGGTACCCAGATGCACGTAGCGCCGCAGACCGCCCAGCTCGCGCCGCACCACCAGCGCCACCTTGGCGTGCGTCTTGAGGTCCACCTGGCCATAGACCACGTGGACGCCCGCGCGCTCCAGCATGCGCGCCCACTCGATGTTGTTCTCTTCATCGAAGCGCGCCTTCAGCTCCACCAGCACAGCCACCTGCTTGCCGCGCTCGTTCGCCTCCAGTAGCGCGCGCACGATGGGCGAGTTCTGCCCCACCCGATACAGTGTCTGCTTGACCGCGACCACGTTGGGGTCGCGCGCGGCCAGCTCGATGAAGTCGGCCACCGAGCTAAACGAGTCATAGGGGTGGTGCAGCAGCAGGTCGCCCTTGCTGATGGCGCTGAATATGTCTTGCCGGCGCAGCTCAGGCGGCACGGTTGCCTGGAGCGGAACGTCCTTCAGATCGGGGCGGTCGAGGTCAGTGAGCTGCGTCAGGTCTTCCAGGCCCAGCGGCCCTTCCAGCGAGATCAGGTCCGCATCGCCGACCTCGAGATTCTCGTGCAGCAGGTGGCGCACTGACTTGGGCGTTCCCGCCTGCACGACGACGGCGACTACCGAGCCGAAGCGCCGCTCGCGCAGCCCCTGCTCTACCGTCTCGAGCAGATCGCCCGCCTCGTCACTCTGGACCTCGAAATCGGCGTCCCGCAGCACGCGGAAGGGATGCGCCCCGATGACGCTCACCCCTGGAAACAGTTGGTCGAGGTGGGCGGCGATGAGCTGTTCGAGCCAGACGAAGGTGTTCCGCTGCGCCTTTGCCGCATGCTTGCCGTTGCTGTGCGCGCTGCCGTTGCGCTCCTTGCTGCCGGTGCCGATCGGCACGAGTCGCGGCAGCGAGGCCGGCACCTTCACCCGCGCGAACAGCTCGCCGGCCTGCTCGTCGTGCAGCGTCACCGCCAGATTGAGGCTGCGGCTGGAGATGTGTGGGAAGGGATGGCCGGGGTCCACGCCCAGCGGCGTCAGCACCGGCAGCACCTCGCGGCGGAAGTACGCCGCCGCCACTTCGCGCTGGCCGCGGCTGAGCTGGTCGTAGTCCAGCAGCTCGATGCCCTCCGCCGCCAGCGCCGGAATCAGCACCGTCTTGAGCGTCGCCTGCTGCTCGGCCAGCAGGTCCTTGATCATCGGCCGCAGCTCGGCCAGCAGCAGCGCGGGGGGCATGCCGTCAGGTCCACCTTCGCGCACGCCGGCTTCCAGCTGGTCCTGCAAGCCCGCCACGCGCACCATCACGAACTCGTCCACCTGTGAGCCGACAAAGGCCAGGAACTTGACGCGCTCCAGCAGGGGATGGCGCTCGGACTGCGCCTCGGCCAGCACGCGGCGGATGAACGCCACCTGCGACACCTCGCGATTGATATAGAGCGCGGGGCTGGAGAGCCGGCGCCGGTGGTGCTCGTGGCCGTGGGCTTTGTGCGCGCTTTTGTCGGGCATGGCAATGACCTCGTCCGCACCACTCGTCGCGACTCTTGCGCCATGCGATCCAGCGGCGAGCGGGCGCGGGGGCTGGATAGATCTTCATTCTATCACGCGCTGTGCCACACGTTGAGCAGACCGGCCAGTAGCGCGCACTCCGCCAACTGCGGCGGCCGGTGGCACCCGCCGTGCGGTGTCGCGTAGAATGAAGCGCATCCCAGGGGCAGCCGCGGCAGGCACGTCCCCTCGACCTCGCACCGCGGTGGCCAGCCTTCCGCACTGTACCCTTGCGCGACCGCGATCGGAACAGAGGAGCCGACGATGGAAATCGAAGCCAAGTTCGCCGTCACCGGCCCTCTTTCCCCCGATCAGATCAGTGGCCTCGACCTCGACCCATACCACCTGGAAGATCGCGGCGTCGAGCGCCACAACGACGTCGTGCTCGATACCCCGTCACGCGAGCTGACGGCGGCTCGCCAGACGCTGCGCATCCGCCATACGCCGCGCGCCACCTTGATGACGCTGAAAGGGCCGACGACGCGTGAGGGCGCGGTCTTCACGCGCGACGAGATCGAGGCGCCGGTATCCGAGGGCGCGGCATCCAATCCAACCGATCTCGCGCTCTGGCCGGACGCGATCGCCGCGCGCATCCGCCCGCTGCTCAACGGCGAGCCGTTGGAGCCGCTCGTGCGCGTCGGGGTCGCGCGCCACCGCTGGCACGCTATCCGCGATGGCGAGCTGGTGGCCGAGATCGCGCTCGACGACGGCAGCGTCCAGGCCGGAGGACGCGAGCTGCCGATCCACGAGCTGGAAGTGGAGATCAAGGCCGAGGGCACACGCGACGACCTGGACGCCCTCAGCGCGTCGCTGCGCGCCGACCTGCCGCTTGCTCCGGAGCCGCTGACCAAGCTGCAGCGCGGCCTCGCCCTGCTCGACGGCCGCAATCCGGCGGGCCAGGAGGCGGTGAGTGATCTGGGACGCCAGGCCCTCGCGGCGCAGCTCGACAAGATTCGCGACCACGAGCACCACGCGCGCCAGGGTGACGACCCCGACGCGATCCACGATATGCGCGTCGCCGTGCGCCGCACGCGTACGATGCTCGACGTGCTGTCCGTGTCGCAGGCGTACAGGCGCGGGCCGCTGCGCAAGCTCCGCGGCCGACTCAAGCGGCTCGCCGGCAAGCTGGGCAACGTGCGCGACACCGACGTGCTGCTGGCCCGCGTCGCGGACTACGCCACGCGCCAGCCCGACCTCGCCGCCGACCTGGCGCCGCTACGCGACCACCTCCAGCGGCGGCGCGAGCGCGCCCAGCGCAAGCTCAGCGAGTATCTCGACTCCAACGCCTATTCCCGCGCGATCGACGACCTGGGCGCGCTGGTTGCTGGCAGCTACGGGGCGGCCGAGCGGGAGGGCGAGCCGCAGACGGTGGCGGCCTTTGCAGGCGCGGCGATCTGGCTGCGCTACGAGCGCGCGCTGGGCTACGACGACTCCGTGCGCACGCGCGACCCTCAGCGCCTGCACCGCCTGCGGGTGCGCTGCAAGCAGCTCCGCTACACGCTGGAGCTTTTCGCGCCGCGGCTAGGTCCCGCCGCTGATCCGCTCATCGAGCAGCTCAAGCGCGCCCAGGATACCCTCGGCGACATGCACGACGCGACCGTCGAGCGCGAGCTGGTGACGCAGCTTGTGGAGCAACGCCCTGGCGCGGCCGGTCTGGCGGTCTACGGCGCCGCGCTCGATGCCGAGGCCGACGAGCGGATCGCCGCCTTCGTGCCGCAGTGGCAGGCGCTCTCGGGCCTCGCCTTCCGCGAGCCGCTGGCGGCGCTGATCGGCGCGCTCTAGCTCGCTGGAGGTTGCCACCGCGCCTCGGCGGCGTGCCGGCCACGATGTCCGCCGTCGCGGACTGAGACCACGGCCAGCGTTCTCAGACGCGCCCAGCGGCTCTCGCCCACCTTGACAAATCGCGGCCGGAGTTCCCAAGATTCATCTACGACTGCCCCGATACCGAAGGCGATGCCAGCGGGCGCGGCGATCACCCGCCCGTGCCGGCCCGCGCGTTGCGTGACTGATCCCACAATCACGCTTCGTCGCCACCCTCATTGTGTTCCAGCAGGAGGAACCGAGAATGTCCGACACGACCCAGACGATGCCAGCCCCGACCGCCACGAGCGAGCGCACGCTGGTCAACTACTCCACCGACAACGGCGTCGCGATCATCGAGCTGACGAACCCGCCGGCCAACACCTACAGCTACGAGATGATGAGCCAGCTCGACGCCGCGATCCTCAAGGCGCGCTTTGATGAGAACGTGCATGTGATCCTGCTGCGCGGCCAGGGGGACAAGTTCTTCTCTGCCGGCGCCGGCATTGACATGCTCAATTCGGTCACGCCGACCTTCAAGTATTACTTCTGCCTGCACGCCAATGAGACGCTGAATCGCCTGGAGCAGACGCCCAAGCTGGTGATCGCCGCGCTCAACGGGCACACCGTCGGCGGCGGCCTTGAGATCGCGTTGGCCTGCGACCTCCGCATCGCGCGCAAGGGCGCCGGCAAGGTTGGCCTGCCGGAGCTGAACCTGGGCGTGCTGCCCGGCACCGGCGGCACCCAACGCATGGCCCGCGCGCTGCCCAAGAACAAGGCCATCGAGCTGATGGCCGAGTCGCGCCTGATGGACTTCGAGGAGGCGCAAGAGCTGGGGCTGATCAACTACATCTACGACTCCGACGGCTACTGGGACCGCGTCATGGAATACGCCCATAGCTTCTGCCCGCCCAACAAGGCCTCGCGCGCAATCGGCCGCCTCAAGCGCTCGGTGCAGTCGGGCGCCGAGGTGGCCTTCTCCGAGGCGCTGGCGATCGAGCGCGAGCTGCAGCAGCTCTGCTTCCAGAGTGAGGATGCCAAAGAGGGCATCGCGGCCTACACCGAGAAGCGCAAGGCCGAGTTCAAGGCGCGATGAGCTGAGTGGGCAGGTTCCCGGTGCCTGCACAGGCACGATGGTCCTCATCAGAGCAGCTGGCCTGGGTGGTAAGCGAGGAGCGGGTCGCGGAAGGAGCTCCGCAACCCGCTCAGTTTTTGCCGGCTTCGGTTCCGGTATCCCCTGCGATGCCCCAAGTGAGGCGCTCAGGGACTACCGTACCATAACCTCACCCTTATGCGACCGTCGCATGATGGCGACTCGCGCTCTCCGCAATCTCGGCGTTATACCAAATGACCCTGGATCGGCGGCACACTCCGAGCTTCAGCCCATGTTCCGCCTGGGCTCCGGCATGGCACTGCCGCGGCAGACGACCATCATGTGGTATTACTCGTGCCCGCCGGCTTGCCCGTCCACGGCGTGCCCGGCAACGGCAGCAGATGGGCGTCCAGGCCGTCGTAGTCCGCCACGCGCCACGCCAGCACCAGGAACAGCAGCGGCCTGTCGTGTCGCACACCCCCAGCTTCCTGATCGCCCTCACGGACTACGCAGTGTTACTGAGGTGCTACGCATTCGTCCCCCCGCATTGTAGGGGGGCGTTCTAGCACGCGTAGAACACGCATGCCCAACGCGGCCTCATCCCCCCTACGAGGCCGCTAGATCCACGCCTCGCCACGCCACGTTGCGCTGCCAGGGCCACCAGCCCCCGCCAGGCGTTCGCGCGGCGCGTGCGAAGCAGTACTCGTAGTGTTGACAGCAGCCGTACAATGGCCCCGGATCATGCGGGCTGATCCACGAGGGACGCTGGATGCGCATGCCGAGAGAGTCGGCACGCGGGTGTGGGCTTGCCCGCGCTGTGGAAATGTGGAGCTGGTATCGAGAGGATTGAATGAACGGAAGTGGGCTGCGGCGCATGGTCAGGCGCCTGAGTAGCTCGCGCACGGTGATCGCCGTCACGATGTGCGCATTGGTGGCTTCGGCAATCTTTGGCACGGGCGCGCTACTGGTGGCGCGCGCCAACCCGGACTCCGCGGGTCCGCGGGTCACGCTGCAAGGGCACCTGGTGCCGGCGCTGCGGCACGCCAAAGTGCTCCGCGCGACGGATGGAGGCAAGACGCTCCATCTCGACATCGTGCTGGCGCCGCGCAATCAAGGCACGCTGCACCAGCTTCTGGCGGCGCAGAACAACCAAAACTCGCCGCTCTATCACCGCTACCTCACCTCCCAACAGTACCAGCAGCAATTCTCGCCGTCGCAGGCGACGGTGGACGCCCTCACACAGTTCTTGAATGCGCAGGGGCTGACGGTTGGCAAGGTGTCCGCCAACCGCGCGATCATCCAGGTCAGCGGCTCGGTCTCGACCATCGAGCAGGCGCTTGGCGTGAAGATCAACGACTACCAGCTTGGCAAGCGCGTCGTCTACGGCCCGGCGAACGAGCCAACGCTGCCGGCGCAGCTTGCGGCGACCGTCACCGGCATTGTGGGCCTGGACAACGTCGCGGTCTATCAAAACCACACGCAGCGGCCCAATGCCAACGCTCCGCGCCTGGGCGGCGGTCCCAACGGTGGCTATACGCCCGCCGAGCTGCGTGCGGCCTATAACATGAACCCGCTGATCAGCTCCTACAACGGCACCGGCCAGACGGTCGCCATCTTCGAGCTGGACAGCTACAACCCGAGCGACATCAATACCTATCTGAGCCACTATGGCCTCGGCTCGGCCAAGTACTCCAACGTCGTCGTGGACGGCGCCAGCACCACACCAGGTGACGGCGCAATTGAAGTCGAGCTGGACATGGAGACCGTCTCGGCGATCTCTCCAGGCGCCAGCCAGAAGATTTACATCGGCCCCAATACCGATCAGGGCGTCATAGACACTTACAATCAGATCGTCACCGACAACACCGCCAAGGTCGTCAGCACGAGCTGGGGCCTCTGCGAGCACGACAGCGCGAGCTCCACCATGAGCTCAGAAGACACGATCTTCGCGCAGGCAGCCGCGCAGGGCCAGACGATCTTCGCCGCCGCGGGCGACGCCGGTGCCTACGACTGCGCCAACGACCCGTATTCCGACTGGTATGGGCTGGTTGGGACCACCTATCTCAACGTGGACAACCCGGCCGACGATCCGAACGTCGTGGGCGTCGGCGGTACCAAGATGTTCCTCAACGGCTCCGACAACGGCTACGGCAGCGAATCGGTCTGGGATTGGTACGACGAGGCGCCGGTTGGTGTTTACATCTACGGCGGCGGCGGCGGCTTCAGCCAGGTGTATACGCGCCCAAGCTATCAGTCGGGCCCCGGCGTCTCCTCGACCAATCAGCGGCAGGTGCCTGACGTGTCGGCCGACGCCGATCCGGATACCGGCTATTCGGTCTACTGCACGGCCGGTTCGAACTGCTCTGGCCAATTTAGCGGGTGGAGTATCGTTGGCGGCACCAGCGCGGCGGCGCCGCTGTGGGCCGGCATTGCGGCGGACATCAACCAGTATCTCGGCGCGCACAGCGGACTGCCCTCGCTGGGCAATGCCAATGGGCTGCTGTACTACCTGTTCAACAGCCCGCAGCCGTACGCCGCTTACCACGACATCACGGTGGGCAAGAACATCTACTATTCGGCAACATCCGGCTATGACGTTGCCTCCGGCGCCGGCACTCCCGACGTCTGGAACCTGGCTCGCGACGCGGAAGCCGCGGGCCTGCATCTCGCGGTTCCCCCGCTGATCAGCTCCGTGGCAATAGACGGCACGCAGAATCTGCCGGCGCAGACCTTCACGATCCAGAACACCGGCTTCGGCACCATTAACTGGACGGCCACCAACGTGCCCGCGTGGGTCACGCTCTCGTCCTCCAGCGGGTCGTTGACCAACGGCGCCTCGCAGACGCTGACGGCCAGCTTCAATTTCGCCCAATGCACGCCAACATCGGGTCCCAACTCGGAGCAGGCATGCAGCGGCACCATCACGTTCAACGCGCCCGGAGCCAATGATGCGGTCACGACCGTGCCGGTGACGGCAGTGACGGCTCAGGTATCAAAGACCTGGTACTTCGCCGAAGGCTTCACTGGCAGTGGGGCGACGGAGTATCTCACGATTGCCAATCCCGCGGCGCCAGGCAGCGGTGTGACCGCCAACGTCATGGTCACCTACCTGCTTGGGCCACACAATGGCACACCACAGTCGCCGATCGTCAAGCACTACAGCATCCCCGCCGGCACACGCTTTACGCAGGTGGTCAACAACGACGTGGGCTACGGCCAAAACGTCTCGATGGTGATCACGTCGGATCAGGCGGTGGTGGCCGAGCGACCCTACTATGTCATCTACCGCGGCAGCTTTGGCTCGGTGCCCGGCAGCTCCGATGTGTTGGGCGCGACCAGCCTGGCGACCCAGTTCGACTTTGGCTACGTGGACACCTCCACCAACCACGATACCTGGCTGACGATCCTCAACAACAACGCCAGCTCGATGACGGCGACCATCCAATACTTCCCGGCGGCCGGGGGCACGCCGATCACGATCCCGCACACGGTCCCGGCCAACAGCCGCGGCACAGTCTACGTCAATGGCGAGTCTGGGCTGCCGCACGGGGTCTACTCGGCGCTGGTGAGCCTGAGTGCGCCGGGCCTGGTGGAGCGGCCGCTCTACATGCTGCACGACAGCGTGACAGGCTACCCCGGCTCGGCCGATGTGGTGGGTGTCGCACAGCCGCAGACGAACTGGTACTTCGCCGAGGGCTACGCCTCCAGTCTGGTCAACGAGCGCTACATCCTCGCCAATCCGACGACGGCGAGCGGCACGGTGAACGCCACCGTCACGTTCTACCGGGCGGATGGATCGAGCGTGCCGGTCAACGTGACGCTCAATCCAGGCCAGCAGCAGGTGGTGGTCGCCAACACGTACCTGGGCAATAACAAGGTGGACAACTCGGCGGTGGTGACGGCCAGCGCGCCGATCCTGGCCGAGCGGCTGATGAGCTTCACCTACTTCGGCTCCGCGGGGGTCAACCGGACCATCACCGTCCAGGGGGCCAGCGAGGTCCTGGGGGCCTCAGCCCCGGCGCCGCTGGCCTATTTCGCCGAGGGCTACACCGGCGGCTACGTGGGGGATTATCTGACGATTGAGAACCCCAGCCTGACGGCGACGGCTACCATCCAGGTAAGCTTCCTGCCGCAGAATGGTAGCCCGGCGACGGTGCAGACGTACGTCATCGGCCCGCACAGCCGGTTCACGCTCTACTCCAACACTGTGATGCCGAATCAGTGGTTCGCGATGTCCATCGTCTCGACCGTGCCGGTGGTGGCGGAGCGGCCGATGTACTTCAATTACAACGGCTCGATCCCCGGCGGCACCGACGTCGTCGGCTATCAACCGTGATGTCGGGGCCCTTCCTCGCTTGAACGCCGGCCACCAGGCGCCGGTGCAATGCGCCACAGGCGCCCCGCGAGGCAACTTGCGGGGCGCTCTGGCGTCCTGGCGGTCCGGATGGTCGCCAGGTCAAATGTCCACGTGGCAAGCGTGTCGCCGCGGGACATAGTGGCTATGCCGGGTGCCATCCGGCCGTTACATGTATACAATGGCTCCGTCACGAGCCGACCAGAATGGGCGTATGCCGGGGAGGTGGCATGAAGGGCAGCGGCGCACGGAAGATCTGCATCATCGGCACCGGGTACGTGGGCCTCGTCACCGGGACCTGTCTGGCACACCTGGGCAATCAGGTGGTCTGCCTCGACGTGGTGCGGGAGAAGATCGAGGGGCTTAGGAACGGCAAGCTGCCAATCTATGAGCCGGGGCTGGATGCGCTGGTGGCACGCAGCGTCGCGAGCGCGCACCTCTCCTTCACCACCGACTATGCCGAGGCGCTCGACGGCGCGCAGTTCGTCTTTATCGCCGTGCCCACCCCATCGGCGCCCGATAGCGCCCGCGCCGACATGCGCTACGTCGAGGCCGCGGCGCGCGAGGTCGCGCGGCACCTCGATCACCCTTGTATCGTCGTCAACAAGAGCACGATGCCGGTGGGCAGCGGCGATGTGGTCTCCGCACTGCTGCGCAAGCACATGGCGCGCTCAGGCGTCCAGACCTCCGTCGTCTCCAATCCCGAGTTCCTGCGCGAAGGCTCCGCGGTGCGCGACTTCCTCTCGCCCGATCGCGTCGTGCTCGGCTCGTCGGACCGCCAGGCGGCCGAGGCCGTGGCCGAGCTATACATGCCGCTGCGCGCGCCAATCATCATCACCGACCTCTACACCGCCGAGATGATCAAGTATGCCGCCAACGCCTTCCTGGCGACCAAGATCAGCTTCATCAACGAGATCGCGCGTATCTGCGAGCGCCTGGGGGCAGACGTGAAGGAAGTGGCGGCGGGGATGGGCTACGACACGCGCATCGGGCGCGCCTTCCTCGATGCCGGGCTAGGGTACGGCGGGAGCTGCTTCGGCAAGGACGTGGCAGCCCTCACGCACATGGCGGCGGACGGCGGCCTGCACCCCCAGCTCCTGGCGGCCGTGGCGGCGATCAATGCCGATCAGCGGCGTCTCATTGCCGAGAAGGTGGGCAGCGCGCTCGGCGGCGACCTGGCGGGCAAGCGCGTGGCGATCCTGGGTCTGGCGTTCAAGCCGAACACCGACGACATGCGCGATGCTCCCTCGGTGACGGTCGTCGAGGCGCTCCTGGCGGACGGCGCGGTCGTGCGGGCCTACGACCCCATCGCGCACGAGACCGCTCGCGAGGCGCTCGCCGGGCACGATGTGACCTTCTGCGACAACGCCTACGACGCGGTCTGCGGCTGCGATGCGGCGGTCATCGTGACCGAGTGGGCGGAGTTCCGGGAGCTGGATTTCGCGCGCCTGCGCGCGCTGATGGCGCGGCCGATCCTGGTGGACAGCCGCAACCTGTTCGAGCCGGCCGAGGTGGCGCACCAGGGCTTCGCCTACCACGCCATCGGCCGACCGTACCAGCCGCCCGCCGATCTGAACGGGGCGGACGAGGTGGATGCCGAGCTGTCGCTGGTCACGGGACGCGCGGCGCGAGGCGGCCGGTGATCGCAGGGTCGCACGGGCGGGGCGAAGCGCTCACAAGGTTCAGCGCTGCCCGGCCCCACTTGACGCACACTGATTGTCACCAGGTACATACACTTGCAAGTTGCACTGAACTGGGAGGTGCTCGGTGAGGGTGTTGGTAGCGGGCGGGGCGGGGTTCATCGGCTCGCATCTGTGTGCCCAGCTGTTGCGCGACGGCCACCAGGTGATCTGTGTAGACAATCTGCTCACTGGCTCCGAGCGCAATATCGCCGCGCTTGCCGGTGATCCTGCCTTTTCGTTCGTCCGCCACGACATCGCCGAGCCATGGCCCCCAGAACACAAGGCGGAGGCCATCTTCCATCTCGCCAGCCCCGCCAGCCCGGTTGGCTACTGGATGTACCCCTTCGAGACAATGCGCGCCAATTCGGAAGGGACGTGGCGCCTGCTCGATCTGGCCGAGGCCTCCGGCGCCCGCTTCCTGCTGGCCTCCACCTCCGAGGTCTATGGCAATCCTCTTCAGCACCCGCAGCGCGAAGACTACTGGGGCAACGTGAATTCGGTGGGCACGCGCGCCTGCTACGACGAGAGCAAGCGGCTGGGCGAGACCATCGCGATGGAATTCACTCGCCGCCGGGGCGTGGACGCGCGCATTGTGCGCATCTTCAATACCTACGGCCCGCACTCGCAGCTCGACGACGGGCGCATGATCCCCAACTTCATCACGCAGGCGCTGACCGGCGGCCCGCTCACCATCTTCGGTACCGGCGAGCAGACGCGCAGCATCTGCTACGTGGACGACCTGGCGGATGGCCTGGTGCGAGCCATGTTCCACGAGTCCACGACCGGCGCAATCTTCAATCTGGGCAATCCTGAGGAGCACAGCGTGCTCGAGTGGGCACGGATGATCCTCGATCTCTGCGATTCGGCCTCGCCGCTTGTCTTCGAGCCGGGGCGCGACGACGACCCCGAGCGCCGACGGCCAGATATCGCCAAGGCGGCGGGCATGCTCGGCTGGGCACCCAACGTGACTCCGGAGCAGGGTTTGCGACGCACGATTGAGTGGTTCCGCGCACAACTGGAGGGTTCCGTGGCATACGACCAGCGCGCAGCCGCGGCTGCGAGGCGCTAGCGAGAGCCAGTGTGACGCGGGCCGCGGGAGGGAGCGGTCCGGTGGCCGTGGCGGCTGGCCTACGGCCACGCCGTGGTGCGCGGCGGCGCAGGGATGAGAGGTTAGCGGTCATGCATTCGGCAATCACAGACGCGAAAGCAGCGCCCACCCCGCGCCCCACTAGACTGGCCTCGCTGGCCTCGGGCAGGGCCGCGAGCCGCGCCCTCGCCTGGTCGCGCCAGCGGTGGGAGCTGCTGACTCTGGGCGGGCTGGTCGCGATCGCCGCGGTGTTCCACCTCTGGAACCGAGGACATCTCTCGCTCGGCCCCTGGGACGAATCCGTCCATGCCGATGTCGCCGAGCATCTTGCCCTGCACCCGCTGCACCCCACGCTCTATGAGACGGCAGCGCTCACCCCCTCGGAGCCCTACTTCTGGGTGATCGCGCACACGTGGCTGCACGTCCCGCCATTTGGGATGTGGATGTCAGCGCTGAGCATGCGCCTGCTGGGCAACACGCCCTTCGCGCTGCGGCTGCCGGGCCTCCTGTTCGTCCTGGTCGGCATGGTCGTCACGTACCTGTTGGGTCGCCGGCTCTTCGGGCCGCGCGTGGCGTTGGTGGGCGCGGTGTTCGCCGGCTTCGCTCCCTACCCGCTGATGATCAGCCAGGGCTACATGTTCGGCGACATCACCGACACACCCCTCATGTTGTTTGTCCCGCTGGCGGTGTTGCTGCTCGTCAAGGGCTACCAGACCGGCCAGTATCGCTGGCTGGTGGCGGCCGGCGTGAGCCAGGGGGTGTGCTACCTGGCGAAAGGCGCGATTGGCCTCGGCCCGACCGGCGTCGCAGTGGCGCTTTGCGCCTGCGACTGGCTCTTCGTGCGTGAGGACGGCTGGCACGCGCTGCACCTGAGGGGGCTTGCCGCCTTCCTGGGACCGTTCATCCTCGCTGCCGCCCCCTACAGCATCTACACCTCGCGTGCCTTCCCGGCAGCGTCTGCGGCGGAATCACATGAATGGATCAGCAGCTTCTTCACCAACGTGGAGTGGTGGGGCCAGCCGCCAGATACGCATGTCACCTCGTACCTCTACGCCATGTACGGCCCTGCCCTTGCGCTGCTGCTCATGAGTGCTGCCGTGACAGTGGCCGCCGTGGCCTTTCGGCGCCGCTCGCGGGCGGATCTTGTAGTGGTGGTATGGATCGCCGCGCTCTACCTGCCGCTCAGCGTGGCGGTGACCAAGACGCCCAACGTCACCTATGGCGCGGTGCCAGCCTTCGGCCTCGTGGTGGGCCGCTTCGTCATGCTCGGCATGTCCACACGCTCGCGCTGGGCGCGGGCGGCGTTCGTCGGGATCCTCGCGGGTACGGTCGTGATCGCGCTGCTGATCATGACGCAGGTCATCTCGAATTTTGGCATTGACTACACGATGGTCTTCCCTGACCGCTACCTTGGCACCACCGTCAAGCACCGGTTGAAGCCATACGTCTTGGAGATCGGGCTAGCCTCCGTTGCGGCGGCAATCTATCTAGCGGGGAGCTGGTGGCTGAGCAAGCGCCGCTCACGTGTCACGCCAGACGCGGGCCAAACGACGGCGCCGTGGACCTCGCGGCTTCTCGGGCGCCGGCTGGCATGGGTGGCGGCAGGTCTCGCACTCCTGATCCTGGGCGCATATTGGCTGCGCTACGACGCGCAAGTGGTGGGCAGGTCAACGATCGACGCCGGACCTGATATACGGCTGGGCCAGTATCTCGAAGCGCACACGCCGCCGAACGCGACCGTGCTCATGATCTTGTATCCGCAGCAAGTAGATACCGAGCAGCTTCGCGTGATGTTCTGGGCGCACCGCGACGTGTACTCGACGCAGATGCTGCGTGGCCGCACAGTCTGCGAGCTGAATGGCTATGCGATCAAAGCTGCATCGCCATTCTACGTGGTGACTGACCAGCAGCCGGTTGCTGGGCGTACGGTGGGGACCGTGGACAACTGGATAATCATTCAGCCGCAGTGCCCGTGAGCGCGCGTGGCGGCGCAAGGCTGCGCAACGGCGAGGGTTTCGAGAGGGAGAGGAGATACAGATGCGCGTTCTGGTGACCGGTGGCGCGGGGTTTCTCGGCACGCACCTGGCGGCCGCGCTGGTAGCGGCTGGCGACGAGGTCACGGTGCTGGATAACCTGCGGCGCGGGAACCGAGCATACGTGCCAGACGGCGCGCGCTTCATCGAAGGCGACATCCGTGATGTCGAGGTGCTGCACACGGTGACTCGTGGGGTGCAGCGCGTCTATCACCTGGCGGCACAGAGCAACGTCCTGGGCGCCGTCGCCGACGTGGAGTACTCGTTCACCACCAACGTCATAGGCACCTACAACGTGCTTGTCGCCGCGCGCGACGCCGGAGTCGAGCGTGCCGTCTTCAGCTCCTCGCGCGAGGCCTACGGCGAGGTGGATCAGATCCCCGTCGCGGAGGACCGGGCGATGAACCCGAAGAATGCGTACGGTGCGAGCAAGGTCGCCGGCGAGGTCTACTGCCGCGCGTTCCAGGGCGGCTATGGTCTTGAAGTGAGCGTGGTACGGCTGGCGAACGTCTACGGCGCCGGAGACCACGGCCGGGTGATCCCGCTGTGGCTCGGGCGGGCGAGCCGCGGCGAGGACCGCGAGCTGTATGGGGGAGAGCAGGTGCTCGATTTTGTGCCTGTCGAGACCGTGGTGGCGGCGTTGCGAAGGGCCAGCGCGACGGCGCTTGAGGGCCAGCCCGTGAATGTCGGCAGCGGTAAAGGCACGACGCTTCGCGAGCTGGCCGCGCGTGTAAGCGCGCTACCGGGAGCCATTGGCGGAGTGCGGGTGCTGCCGGCGCGCCCGGTCGAGGTGACACGCTTCGTGGCCGATGTCACCCGGATGCGCAGCCTGCTGGGTGTTGAGCCACCGTCCGATCCACTGGCCGGACTGGAGGCGCTCTGGGAGCAGACGCGCGTTGCGAAACGAGTCCTGCGGTAGGGATTTTCTAGGTCTCGCGTGTCCCTCGCGCCTGGGACGCACATCCTGAGGGGCATCTGATCGTTGGCGACACCGCGCTACTCGCGGCCCGCGCTCGCTATAGGGACACGACTAGGCATCAGGCGGCCGGACTTGTCCTCGTCCTCCAGGCGCATTTCCTCGTGGTACTCGGCGTCGGTATTCACCTTCCACGGGTCATAAGAGGTACCGAGGGCAATATTGCGCGCGACCAGCAGGCCGGTCATCATCGAGTGATCCTGATTGTTGTAATGGTGCATGCCGTTGCGCCCGATCAGATACAGGTTGGGCAGGTGGTCGCGCAGATACGTGCGGATCACCGCGAGATGCTGCTTGTACTCGTCGTCGTAGACGGGGTAGGCCTTGTGCTGCCGCACCACCGTCCCCCAAACCACGTCTTCAGGCTTGCAGAGCTTCATCGCCGCCAGCTCCGTGCGTGCCAGATTGACGAGCTGCTCGTCAGACGAACTCCAGATGCCATCGCCCTCGAAGCAGAAGTACTCCAGGCTCAGCGCCGTGGTGTTGCGATTGGACGTCATACCGTCGCCCCAGTTGTTGAGGTTCTGGATGCGCCCGACCTTGACGGTTGGATCGTGGAGGTAGATCCAGCTATCGGGGAAGAGCTTGGCCTTGTTGACGACGACGTCCACTGTCACGTGATCGCGATACTTGAGGCTGTTAGCGGCTGCCACGACCTCGGTGGGCAATGGAGGATTGCAGGCGTTGATCAGCTCACGGATGGGCAGCGTGGAGATGAAGTGCGTGCCGGTGACCTCGCGTGTGGTTCCATCGGCCTGACGCACCACAACGCCGGTGACACGGCTGCCGTCGTGGCGGACGGAGACGACCTCCCGGCCCAGCTCGACAGCGCCTCCCCGCTCTTGAACGACCTGGGCCATACGCTCCCACATCTGGCCAGCGCCGTGGCGGGGATAGCGGAACTCGTCTATCAGCGTCTTGATGATCTCGCCGCGGTTCTTGGCCTTTTTCTGAGGTAGCAGGGCATTCTTGATGGCCTCGAAGAGGTTGAGCCCCTTGATGCGCTGCGCTGCCCAATCGGCGGAGAGCTCCTTGGTGTTGATACCCCACACCTTCTCGGTGTAAGTCTTGAAGAAGATGCTGAACAGCCGGTGTCCGAATTGATTGCTCACCCAGTCCTCGAACGTCTGCGGATTCTTGACCGGGCGCAGGCGCCGCCAGCCATAGCTCGACATGCAGCGCACCGTCTCCACAGGGCCGAGGCCAAACAGGGCATTGGTGGCGCGGATGGGATAATCGAAGTACTTGCCACGGTAGTAGATGCGAGTCAAGCGCCCCAGGGTGATCATGTCGTCGCCCAGCACGTCGGTCCACAGGTCCTCGATCTCCTGGCTCTTGCTGAAGAAGCGGTGTGGGCCAACGTCGAAGCGATAGCCGTTGTGCTCGACTGTGCGGGCGATGCCGCCGACGCGGCGACCATCTTTCTCCAACACCGTCACCGGCACGCGATGGCTCGAAAGCTCGTAGGCGGCCGTCAACCCTGCCGGCCCTGCCCCCATAATCACGACATTCTGCGCACTGTTGGGCGGCACCTGTGGTTCCAGTGTCATCTCATGTCCTTGCTAGACCCCGCGACCGCGGCGTCACCCGCGCCGCTGCCTCGCCCCCGCGGTACCGCTCGTGCTGGACCGGGATGTAGGCTAGCACAAGTGTCGACGATTCCCAACGATTTCAGTACTGAAGTACCTCGCGCAGCGGCTGTATTTGCGCGATCACCACGGCTGTTGTGGCGACCTGGTATCACGCTGCGACAGGCTGCTCGGCTGGCACCCAAACTGACCCCGGTGCAGGGCTTGCGGCGCACGATCGAGTGGTTCCGCGCATAGCTCGCAAGGTGCCATGCTCTACCAGCGAGCGGCTGGAATCTTCACGACTCAGTGATGCCCAGATTGGAGGCGGGGTCCGGCTACATTGGGGATGGATCAGGCGACCCGACACTCAGGTTCTGCCCTCACCGTGATTGAGTTTAGAGCCTTGCTCGCACGCGCATCATCGTCCCCGTCCACGCTCGGATCCACGTTGGCTAATTCTGCAATGAGAGTCTGAAGCGCGTGGAGATCGAACGGCTTGGGCAGCAATGCCCTGACCGGCGGCGGCACATCACCATCCGGGAAGTGCCCGGCGGTCATCAGCACGACCAGATGCCGTGCACTGTGCCCCTGTAAAGCCGATAGGCGCTCGCAGACCTCCAGGCCGCTCATACGCGGCATGTTGATGTCGAGTAGCACAATCCAGATCTCATCGGTGCGCGTCAAGGCTTCTAGAGCTTCCACGCCATCGTTGGCAGTCTCGACCGTATATCCGTCGGATTCCAACAGGACCCGCAAGAGAGCCCGGATGTCC
>DASVAA010000082.1:0-5779 GCA_036376595.1 Ktedonobacterales bacterium
GCTGGGGTAGACGCATGCGCCGGACCTGGGGATTACCCGCGGTGCTTCAGACCGTCTGCTGCGCTCACCACAAAGTACGCCAGTGGCTCGGTATTGCAGAGAACGCGGAGGAAAGGGCGACGAGAGATGGGCGTGACCTACCGGATGGCGAGGGTGGAGGATCTGCCGGCGCTGGCTCGGCTGCGCTGGGAGATGGAGGTCGAGCGCAGGCACGCGACGATGGACCTGGACGCCTACACGCGGGCGTATGCGGATGCCCTGCGCGAGGATGTCGCGCGCGGCGCCAACGTCTCGTGGCTGGCGGAGGATGGCGGCGAAGCGGTCGCCTGCGTGACGCTGGTGTGGTGGAACCTGGCGCCCAACTTTACCGACGCGCAGCGCAGGCGCGGCTTCGTCTCCAACGTCTACACGCGCCCCGCCTATCGCCGCCGGGGTATCTCGCGCGCGCTGATGACGGCGTTGATCGCGTGGGCGCGCGAGCAGGGCCTGCTGCGCCTAATCCTGTGGGCCTCCGACATGGGCCGCCCACTCTACGAAAGCCTGGGATTCGGCCCAAGCCGCGGGCTGGAGCTGAATCTGTAGCATCACCGAACACCTCGGCTGAGGTGCTATACTGGTGGGCAGAGGTGAGACGAGGCTCGGAGGACACGCAATGGTTGATGAACTGCGCCATGCCATTGCCCAGGCGGAGCAACAGCCGGAGGATATGCAGCGACGCATTGCCGAGCTGATCACCCTGGCACTCGAAGAGCAGGAATGGGACGCGCTCACGAGCACGCCCGAATCGCAGGCTTACCTTGCCCAGCTCTCGCGTGAGATTGACGAGCAGGAGGCTAAGGGCGAGGTAGAAGCTGGCGGTTGGGTGCCGTAGTGTTCGTCTCCAAACGGACGAAGCGCTTCCGTGCGCTCTTGGAGGCCCTTCCTGCCGATGCGCAACGCCAAGCACGCGCCGCCTATGAGTTATTCACCCATAACCCCCGGCATCCTAGCCTCCAATTCAAGCGCATCAGTCCCGCTGAGCCCGCTCTCTACTCGGCGCGAGTCGGCGATCATTACCGTGTTATTGGCAAGCTCACTGGTGACACAATCATTTGGGATTGGATCGGCACGCACGAGGATTACAACCACACGGTGCATGGGCATTAGTTGAGCATATGGACGAGGCGTCGAGATGGCAGCGGTGACGACCGAGCGGCTGATGCAGATCGCGCTGGAGATGGCGGGGATGAGCGAGGTTCCGCCGGATTCGCGCGTCGAGTACGCCGGCACGCGCATCAGCCACATCCTCTTCGGCATTGACGTCGGCCCGGCGGAGCTGTTCATGGCGCGGCAGCTCGGCTTCCACGCGGTGATCGCCCAGCGCCCCTATGCGATCCCAGCGCACGCTTCGCGCTCCCTCGAGTGGCAAGTGGATAAGCTGCGCGAGCTTGGCGCCAGCGATCAGCAGGTGCGGGGCTTCTTGTTCCATGACGAGCGCGCAGCACGGCTGGCGGCGCTGGGCGCTAATCAGGATGTGATGCCCTCCACGGCGCGGCTGCTCGATATGCCATTGGTGACCATAGCCTTGCCGCTCGACGAGTTGGCCCGTCGCCGGCTGCAGCAGCTCGCAGACGACCTCACGGCGAGTCACCCAGAGGCGACCGCCGGAGACCTCAGGCAGGCGATCCGCGCGCTCCCCGAGTTCGCGGCCGCCAGAGAGGAACCGTGGCTGGCCGCCACCCTCGATACGACTCCGTTGGGGACGGTGCTGGTCCTCCCAGGCGGACTCCTGCCGCCCTGGCACATTCAGCTCCTCGCCTTCGGCATGTTTGGCATCGGCACCATCGTCGTGCCCACGCTCGGCGGCCTCATACGTCCGGGCGAGCAGCCACCGGCGGATTTTCTGTTTTCGGGGAATAACGTGCTCGTCACCGGCCGCATCGCGACGGCCAGCCTGGGCGCCAACTCCTACATCGCGCGGCTGCGGGCCGAGGGGCTGGAGGTGCGCACCTTTGCCGGTGTGCTGCCGCCGGAGCAGTAGCTCCCCTCGCCCTCGTCAGGTGTAGGGGCGCGACCTGTCTCGCCTCTGGGGATGGGGGTGAGGGCCTCCTACAGCAGTGTGAACGACGCGACGACCATCAGCAGCGCGGTGATCGCCAGGCACAGCAGCGGCGCGCCGATCACCAGCGCCAGGCGGAAGCCGCGACTCAGCCGCGAGCCACCGGCGAAGTAGTAGACGATCGGGCCGACGATCGGCACCGCCAGCACCAGCGCGCCCCAGCCGAGCCGCGCGCCGCCGCCCATCTCCTTGCGCTGGCTCAGCTCCACGAAGGCCACCGCCAGCCAGGCGGCATAGAGCGCGAAGAGCAGCAGGTTGCCATACAGCGAGAGCAGGATCTGCACGACCGAATAGCCGGTGAAGCCAAGCGGCTGGAGCATGGCGGAGCCTCCTGGGGTGAGCGCGGTGACGGCGGGCGGCAGCCCGCTGGACGACGTGGTGCCGGCGGGGAATGCATCCACCATGATCGGCGCGGGCGGGGCGCTCGCGTCGGGCATGCTGGGCTGCGCAGGCGGCGCGGCAATCTTGCGGAAATCGGGCGGCTGGTAGCTTGGCCCCGGCGCGCCAAAGCCCGTATTGGCGTACTGTGCCAGCAGCCGCATGGTGATGCTCAGGTCGCCGCCGCCGTTGAGTGGCAGCGGCGTACCGCAGGCGTGCGAGACCTCCAGCAGCGGCGGCAGCGTCGTCTCGGCCTGGTTATCGGCGAAGCAGTTGTTGGCGCCCACCGGGAAGGCCAGCGCCAGATCGGCGAGGCCCGATCCCTTGACGGTGTTGTGTTCCACCACGTTGCCCGACGCAATCCAGAAGTTCTGGTCAAGGTTGCCGACCACCGTGATGCCATACCCTGGGTTGTCGATCACGCGGTTGTTGGCGATGTAGTTGAAGTCGCCGCCGGGCACGAGGATGCCATCGCCCAGCGGGATGTGCGACCACTGGTTGTAGGGCGCCTGCGCGTTGCCGTTGTCGTGGACGTAATTGCCGATGATCGTCGTGCCGCGCTCCGGCGAGCCTTCCTCGCTGTCGAGCGTGTTGGGCACGATGCCCGCGCTGTTGTGGTCCCACTCCGAGTTCTCGATGATCAGGTTGCCTCCGGCGTTGGTGCCCGAATAGCCCAGGCCGTTCCACTCGCTCCGCACGGCGTTGATGATCGCGTCGCAGGGATAGCACTGGCCGATGTAGAAACCCGAATCGGGGCTGCCGGAGGCGTAGGAGTGGTCGAACTCGCCGTGCGTCGAGCCAAAGGCGTAGATGCCGTAATCGCCGTTGTCGTAGGCCGTGAGATAGCTGCCGCGGTAGCCAGTCTGGTCGGTCCAGTAGAAGCCGTTGCCGACGTAGTGATGCGCCGTCAGGTTCTCGATCACCACGTTGTCGGCCAGCACGGTGAAGCCGTTCTTGAGCTGTGATTGGCCGTCGAGCACGCTGCCGTTGCGGTCCTCGCCGCGGATGGTGAGGTTGGCGGTGCAGACCCGCACCGCCTCGTGATAGACTCCCGGCGCGATCAGGATCAGATCGCCGGGCTGCGCCGCGTTCACCGCCGCCTGGATCGTCGGCTGGTCGGCGGGGACGCGCAGCACATGGCCGAACGCGGCCGGCGGAAAGGGTTGCGTGCTATGGAGCTGGGCGTCCGCGGGACACAGCGCGTTGCTCGCCGGCAGTGTCGTGTGGCGTGCGCTCGCCTGGGCGACGGGCACCGGTGCGCCAGCAGGGGCGAAGATCGCCAGCAGCGCGGCGATCAGTCCCGCGGCCGGGACCATGCCAAGCGTCCCGGCGCCTCTGCCGCGAGAGCCAGAACGCGGGACGGTGCGTGGGGGTGTGGCGCCCATATCCCCTCCTCAATGCAACGTGTTACCGGTCAGAGCTGCGGGCAGCCGTCACTGCACCGTGACCGCCACCTCCATGCCGGGATGGATGGTGCAGATCACGACGTAGGTGCCGGCGGTGGGGAAGACGATGTCGCGCGTGTCGCCGGTGTTGAACGTCAGCCCATCGGGAGTGTTGAGCGCGGCGGGCGCGCCGTCCTGCGACACGCACTTGAGGTCCTGGCCGACGCAGATGATGTGGGTGCCGCCGCTCGCGGGGTCCACGAAATGCACCGCCTGCCCGGCCCTGATCGTCACCTGGCTCTGGCGGAAGTTGGCGACGCCCATATCCACTTCGTTGCTCGCCGTGCCGCCGCAGCCCGCCAGCGCCAGCAGCAGCACGAGCGACGCCAGCGCGATCACGGTGGCGTTCGCCCCATGCCAGCCCTTGCCCGCACGCATGCCTAATCCCCCCTATCAGGCGCCTCACAGCATCCACGACCTGGCAGACGCAGTTCCGCATAGCACAAGCATAGCAGAGTTTGGGGCCGCTGTGCAGCGTATTCTGACTGGCAGTCGGTGGCTACGTCGGCGGAGGCTAGCGCTGCAGAATATGCCCCAAGAGGTAGAAGGCCGCGAGCAGCAACAGCGGTGACGCAGTCAGCACGAGCGCGCGGATGAATCCGCTGCGCGTCAGCGGTGGGGGCATATCAGGCCACAGCACGGTGCTATTGGGGTCTGGCTGGCGGAAGATCGCTGCTGCCTCAGCATAGCGTCGTCCCCATCGCTGAGGGGCCAAGCGGTCGGCGCCTTTCGTCAGATCGAGCAGGGTAGTCTCTGTGCGCTCCAGGATCATCCGACTGAGATCATCGGATGCGCCGAGGATCTGCTCTGGCATGCGACGGTGAGCGGCCCAGGCGAGCGTGTGCCCGTGGCCCATCGCAAAGAACGTGACGCGGCGGCTCTGCCAAGCCCTTCCACTCCGATTCTCTATGTCGTCTCCGCGACCTCCTCGCTTGCTCTGCGACCTCCGCACCCGCTCCTCGACCTTCGTCGTTCCGTCCGCCTATTTGCCCGCATCATCCGTCAGTTTCCTCGCTCACACTCAGCTCGCGCTCGCCGCTGGCGCTGATTGCTCCGGCCCCGGCTCCGGCTGCGGCTGTGGCACCTCGCGCCCCAGCTCGCGCGCTGTCTCAATCCAGTAGCCGATGACCACCTGTGCGTTCGCCACCGCCTCCTCGGGTGTCGTGCCGTCTGCCATCGCACCGGGCAGATCGGGCACCTCGACCAGCCACCGCTCGTCCTGGTTGCTCCACCACACATGCATGCGGTACTTGTACATCGCTTGCCTCGCCCTCTCCTTCTTGCGCTTTGGTCCCTGGCTCCTCCGTCGGCTAGGGCTACGACACGTGGGTTAGCCCGTACTTCCGCAGAATACCACGCACCTGCCTGACCTGATAGCTCTTGGCCTTGCCGTCGTGTTCTGGTTGGAGGTCAAGAATCTCGCGCACGTTGGCGCGTGTGAAGATGTGATGGTCGCCGCGTATGCGCTCATCGAAACCCAGCCGCCGCAGTAGCCCGCGCAGGTCGCTGAACCGGATGTTGTAGTCCGCACGTCCTCCCAGCACCCGGTCCAGCAGCTTCTGCCATTGGGCCATCGCCGTCTGCCCCCACTTCCCTCCCTACCGGCCATAGTGTCCGCTCCGCGTCCTCCGCGTTCACCGTATCCCCCTCCCGGCGCTCAGTTGGGCTTCTTCCAGCGGTGGACGGCTTCGATGTAGCGCACGGTACCGGTCTTGGCGCGCATCATCACAGAGTGCGTGCGGGCGCCGGTGTTGGTGTAGCGCACGCCGCGCAGCAGCTCGCCCGCGGTGATGCCCGTCGCGGCGAACGAGACGTTGTTCGAGGTGATCAGGTCGTCCACGCCGTAGACGCGCGCCAG
>DASVAA010000083.1:0-11425 GCA_036376595.1 Ktedonobacterales bacterium
TGCCGCACGGTGTATGAGCGTCCCTTCCACTCGACTCCGCGATGGGTGAGCGAGCGCCACAACCCGCGGCTGAGGATGCCGGTGAACACCGCACCGGCCAGCGGCAGCGTCGCGACGTAGCGCCAGGGCACGCGCATGCCGCGCTGGAGCCAAGCACGATAGGCAAGTGCCGCGGCCGCCGTGGTGCCGCCCGCGATGGCAACGCGCCAGTGGCGGGTGACGAGGCCGCCGAGCGCCAGCGCAAAGGGGACGATCGTCACCAGCGGCAGCCCGGCGATCATCAAGAGGAAGAACTCCGACCCGCCGCGGCTGCCGGCGTAGGCGTTCTTGCCCCAGCCGCGCCAGTGCTCGCGCAGGCCGCGATACATGCGTGTCGAGACCAAGCCGCGCCCATCCACCATCTCCATCCGCGCGCCGGCTTGCTTGGTCGCACGGGCGAGGTCGCGGTCGTCGAGCACCGTCCGGCGCAGGCTTGCGCTGGCATAGCCGCCGATCTTGTCGTAGAGCGCGCGCTTGATCAGGATGTATTGGCCGTTGGCGATGGCGACGGGGCTGGTGGGGTCGTTGACACTGGCCGCGGGATACTGCATCGAGATGCCCATGTAGGCCATCGGCATCAGCACGCGGCCCCAGAAGTCGGGCAGCTCCTGCGTGGTGCCGTACGAGAAGAGATCCATGCCGTCGCGTAGGGCACGCTCGACCGCGCTGCGCAGCGCCTCCGGCGCGTGGTAGGTGTCGGCGTCGGTCAGCAACAGCCACTCGCCGGTCGCCGCCGAGGCGCCGGTGTGGATCGCGTGCGGCTTGCCGGCCCAGCCGGGCGGCAGCTCGTCCACCCGCAGCACGCGCAGCCGCTCACCATGCGGGTGGCGCGCCGCGATCTCGCGCAGGATCGCCGGCGTGCGGTCGGTCGAGGCGTCGTCCACCACGATCGCCTCGAAGTCGGGGTAGTCCTGCTCCAGCAGCGACGTGACTGATCGGAGGATGTTGCGCTCCTCGTCGCGCGCCGGCAGAATCACGCTCACGCGCGGCAAGACGCCCACGTCTATCAGGCCTGAGCCGGTGTCCTGCTGGCTTGACTCGTCCGCTCGCGTGCGCAGGTAGGCGATGCCGTAGAACCCGACGATTCCCACCGCGTAGCTCCACAGCGCGAGTTTCCCCAGCGCCCGCCGTGTGCTGTGCTTCACCCAGGCTCTCCCTCCTCACACGCGCCATTGCCCCATCACCTGATCGTATCACGACCCATGAAACGCCGCCAATCCGCTCGTTCGCGCGCGTTCACTGGCCTACATGCGCCGCGTGCGCGGCGTATCGTATCCTCAGAACGGATAGAGCGAGAGCCGCCGACGGAATGGGAGGGCATGGCATGAAGGCATCGGTCGCGCGGGTGGTGGCGGCGCTGGCGGCGCTGGGCGTCGAGGCGCAGGTGACGGAGTTCCCACAGAGCACGCGCACCGCCGAGGAGGCAGCCGACGCAATCGGCGCCGAGGTCGGCCAGATCGTCAAGTCGCTGGTGTTCATGGCCGGCGAACAGCCGATCCTTGCGCTGATCTCCGGCACCAATCGCGCTGACCTCGAAAAGCTCGCCGCGCTGGCCGGCGCGCCGATCAGTCGGGCCGACGCCGATGCTGTGCGCGCCGCGACCGGCTTCTCCATCGGCGGCGTCCCGCCAGTCGGGCACGCCACGCCGCTGCCCACCTACCTCGACCACGATCTGCTGCGCTACGAGACGGTCTGGGCGGCGGCCGGCACACCCAACGCCGTCTTCCCCATCACCCCCGCCGAGCTGAAGCGCATCACCGGCGCCACGGTCGCCGACCTCGCGGCGAGCGCATAGAAGCGACAATCCGGCGAGTGTCGCGGCGTGGCCTGCCTCACCTGGCGCTGCGATGTGGTAGCATGCCCGCAAACCATACGGTAATCAGGTGGGGTCAAGCATATGGACGAGCTTCCCGCGCTGGCAGTGCCGGACGTGCTCGCGTGGTGTGGCGAGCGGTCACTGCAATTAGGCCGGCAATACGCGCGCGATGGTGCGGTCGTGCGCCCGCGGCGCCTCGGTCTGACGCTGAAGGCGCGCTGTCAGGGTACGGCGCCGCAGCCTTACGCGGTCGAGGTGACACTGGATGCCAAGGGCATTGGCGCCGCGCGCTGCTCGTGTCCCGTCGGCGAGGGCGGACGCTGCAAGCACGTCGCCGCGATGTTGCTGAGCTGGCTGGAAATCCCCGAAGAGTTTATCGAGGGCGAGACATTGGCCCAATCCCTCGAACGGCTCAGCAAAGCTGAGCTGATTGCGCTGCTCCGCGACCTGGCACGCTCATCACCGGCACTGGAGGAGCGCATCGAGCTGCATGTCGGGATGGTGCGCACGGTCAAGGCGGGAGAGCCGGTGGATACGCGCGCGCTACGCCGCCAGATTCAGCTCGCGATGGAGGGCCTGGGGAGCGGCGTCGCGCGGCGCTACGGCTATGACGCCGGCCATGAGGAGGGCGAGGAGAATCCCGACGCCATCGAGTTCGTCGGCGACGGCTTTCTGCCGTTCTTCGAGCGCGCGCGGCGCTACGCAGACGCCGGCGACTTGAGCAGCGCGGTCGAGGTCTATACCACGCTGGCGACGACGGTGATGCAAGAGTACTCGCCTGAGGAGGATTACGAAGGCGAGCTGATGGCCGAGGCCAACGCCATCATTGACGAGAGCGTCGAGAAGCTGGGCTATGCGCTCGAATCGACACTCGATGCGGTCCAGCGCGAGGTCATTCTGCACGCGCTGTTTGCGATCTACGACGAGGGGCGCACCAGCGACGCCGGAGAATCCGAACACGTCGAGCAGGTGATGCTGGCGGGCGCCACGCCCGACGAGCGCCGTCTGGTCGCGCAGTGGGTGCGCAACATCACGCCGGCTGCCAAGGGCACGGTCGAGGACTACCGGCGCCGCATGATGGGGCGCTTCCTGCTGGAGCTGGAAGCGGACGCACTGGACGATGAGGCATACCTGCGCATGTGCCGCGAAGCGGGCCTCACCGAGATGCTGGTGGCGCGCTTGCTGGAGCGCAGGCGTGTCCTTGAAGCCTGTGCGGCCGTGGCGGAGGTGGAGCTTCCGTATCAATTCTTGCCGCTGGTGGAGCTGGTGCTGGCGGCGGGCCACGCGGTTGAAGCGGAGGAGCTGGTGCGCCTGCGGGCCAACAAGACGAAAGAGCCGGGGCTGCTGCGCTGGCTGATGGAGCGCGCGACGGAGGCGGAGCAGTGGGACGAGGCGCTGGAGCTGGCGGAGAAGCTCTTCTGGCAGACTCCCTCGGTCCACGGCTATGAGGAGGTGAAGGCGCTGGCCGAGCGCGCTGGAAGCTGGGAGCCACTGCGGCGCGGCATCCTGGCGCACCTGGAGCGCGACCGCCACTTCGCGCTGCTGGTGGACCTGCGGCTGCTTGCGGGCGAGCCGGACATGGCCCTCGCGGCGCTCAAGCACCTCCGTGAGGCGGGCAGCGCCGGGATTGCCGGCTGGGGCTACCATGGATGGAACCTGCGGGTGAAGGTTGCCGCCGCGGTTGAGGCCACCCAGCCCGATGAGGCCATCGCGCTCTATCGCGAGGAAGTCGAGAAGCTGATCGCGGCGCAGGGACGCGAGAACTACACGCGGGCCGCGACCCATCTCCAGCGCGTGCGGGAGCTATATCGCCGCCAGGGGCGCGCGCAGGAGTGGGAGGAGCTGATTGCGGAGCTGCGCGAACGAAACCGGCGGCTGCGCGCCCTGAAGGAAGAGCTTGCCAAAGCTGGGCTCTGATCTCGCTTGGACGGCGACGGCGAAGGTCCTGCTACCTACCCCAGCCGCAGATCACCGCCTTCACCGTCCTGCTCCGGCTCGGCCAGCGCCAGCACGCTGGCCGCCGTGCGGAAGCGCAGCGCGCCGCGCTCATCCGGTTCGATGTTGATGCACTCGCCGGGCTTCACCAGCCGCCGCAGCAGCCCTTCGGCCAGACGATCCTCCACCATGCGCTGGACCACCCGGCGCAGCGGCCGCGCGCCATACTCGCGGTCGTAGCCCGCGCCCGCCAGCAGCGCCTTGGCCTCGTCGCTCACCCGCACGGCGATGAGCTGCTCCGAGAGGCGGGCTTCCGTCTGCCCCAGCATCAGGTCGAGAATCGCGCGTACCTGCACGCGCGTCAGCGCCTGGAAGAACACGATGTCGTCCACGCGGTTGAGGAACTCCGGCCGGAATAGCTCGTGCAACTGAGGCAGGATCGTGTCGCGCATGCGCTGGTAGTCACTCTGCTCCTCGTCGGCCTCGTCGCGCGTGGGCATAAAGCCCCACTCACTCTGGCGCGCGAGCTGCTCGGCACCCACGTTGGAGGTCATGATCACGATCGTGTTCTTGAAATCCACCTCGCGGCCCTTGGCATCGGCCAGCCGCCCATCCTCGAGGATCTGAAGCAGCATGTCGAAGACTTTGGGATGCGCCTTCTCCACCTCATCAAAGAGCACCACGCTGAACGGGCGCCGCTTGACCGCCTCGGTAAGCTGGCCCGCCTGGTCGTAGCCGACGTATCCCGGAGGCGCGCCGACCAGCCGCGCGGCATTGTGATGCTCCATGAACTCCGACATGTCAATCTTGATCAGCGCATCCTCGCTGCCGAAGAGCGATGCCGCCAACGCCCGCGCCAGCTCCGTCTTGCCCACGCCGGTTGGCCCGACGAAGATGAACGAGCCGATGGGGCGCTTGCGATCGCGCAGCTCGGCCCGCGAGCGGCGCACCGCGCTCGCCACCGCATGCACGGCCTCATCCTGGCCGATCACGCGCTTGTGCAGCTCGTCCTCCAACTCCAGCAGCTTGAGCGACTCCTCTAGCGTCACGCGCACCGCCGGGATGCCGGTCCACATCACCACCACCTCGGCGATGTCCTGCTCGGTCAGCGCCGGCGCGTCCTCGTCACGTAGCCGCCACCACTCCTCCTCCTGGGTGACGATCTCCTCGCGCAGCGCCTGCTCGCGGTCGCGCAGCTCCGAGGCGCGCTCGAAGCTGCGAATGCTCACCGCCTGGTCTTTCTCGTCCTCCACCACGTTCAGGCGCTGTTGCAGCTCGCGCACGTCCGCCGGGATCGCGGAGCGGCCAACCTTGAGCCGCGCCGCCGCCTCGTCAATCAGGTCGATCGCCTTGTCGGGCAGGAAGCGCGACGAGATGTAGCGCTGCGAGAGCCGGGCGGCGGCCGCGATCGCCTCGTCGGTGATCTTGACGTGGTGGAAGCTCTCGTAGCGCGGCCGCAGCACGCGCAGCACCTCGACGGTCTCCTCGACCGTCGCCTCGCGCACCTTCACCGGCTGAAAGCGCCGCTCCAGCGCCGGGTCCTTCTCGATGGACTTGCGATAGTCGTCGAGCGTCGTGGCGCCGATGCACTGAAACTCGCCGCGCGCCAGCATCGGCTTGAGCAGATTGCCGGCGTCGATCGAGCCTTCGGCCACGCCCGCGCCCACCAGCGCCTGCAGCTCGTCCACGAACAGAATCACGCACTTGGCGTTGACGATCTCGTCGAGCACCTTCTTGAGCCGCTCCTCGAAGTCGCCGCGGTATTTCGTGCCAACGGTCAGCAGCCCCACGTCGAGCGAGACGATGCGCTTTTCTTTCAGGGCGTCGGGGACGGTGCCAGCCACAATGCGCTGCGCCAGTCCCTCGGCGATGGCCGTCTTGCCTACGCCCGCGTCGCCCACCAGCACTGGATTGTTCTTGCTGCGCCGCGAGAGCACCTGCATCGTGCGCTCGATCTCTTCGTCGCGCCCCACGACTGGGTCGAGCTGGTCGAGCAGCGCGGCGGAGGTCAGGTCGCGGCTGACGGAGTTGAGTGTCGGCGTGAGGTTATAGCGCGCCTGATGCTCAGCGCTGAAGCCAAGTGTGCCGCGGCCGCGCCGCTTCGCCACCTGCGTCTGAGCCTGCACTGCTTCGAGCGTCACGCCAAAACTCTCCAGCACGCCCGCTGCAATTCCCTCGCCCTCGCGCAGCAGGCCGGCGAGCACGTGCTCCGAGCCGACCTCGGCGGCGCCCGCGGTCTGCGCCTCTTGCTCCGCCAGGTCCAGCGCCCGCTTGGCCGGACCACTGAGCGTTGGCTCGACCAGCAGCGGCTTGCTGCTCTTGCCGATCACGAAGTCGAGCGCCTGGCGCAGGCGTGTGGCATTGGCGCCCAGCCCGGCAAGGATCGCGCCGACGGCCGGGTCGTTGGCTTCGAGCAGCCCATAGAGCAGATGCTCGGTGCAGATGGTCTTATGGTTGAGCCGCAGCGCAATTTCGCGCGCTTGGGCCAGCGACCGTTTGGCATCGTTGTTATAGCGATCGAAGCGACTCACGACAGCCTCGCTCTCTCTCACCGGGCGCGACGCGACGGCAAGTCTCCGCGCGAATCCTTGGCGCCTTCGCTTGGGGTTGAACGCAATGCCCGTGCCAGAGTGCGCACCACCCAGATCAACAGACGAAATCCTATCCCGTGAACCCACGCGCATCCTTTTCGCCGCCCCACGTATCGCCGGACCCCGCCACGCTCGGTCGTGATACAATACATGCCGAGTTGGCGTCATCACGACACCCATGAGATGGCGCGAGGGGAGCAGCGACATGGCGTCGGATACGATCACCATCCATTTGCCCGACGATCTGTATCGCCGTCTCGAGCGTCTTGCCGGTCTGACCAAGCAGCCTTTGGAGGGCCTGATCGTGAAGACGCTCTCCGCCAATCTCCCGGCGCTTCCTGACGATCTTCCGTCGGCCACCCGCGACGCGCTGCAAGCGTTGGAGGGCCTCAGCGACGCCGAGTTGTGGCAGCGCGCGCAGGCCACGTTCCCCCAGGATCAGTACGAGCGCCTGACTCAGCTTCGCGAGCGGCGACACGAGGGCACCCTGATCGCCGATGAGCGCGAGGAGCTTGGCCGCCTGTTGGCTGCCGCCGACCTGCTCACGCTTGAGAAAGCCTACGCAGCCGTCCTTCTCAGGTGGCGAGGGCATCGGCTGCCATCGCTCGCCGCGCTCTCCACTGCCGGCGCTTGAGGCATCTGACCGTGTCGCGTGCGTATATCGCCACCGAACTCCGCTGTCAGGTGCGCACCGACACCGGTGGGCGCTGCGGCTATTGCCACTCGCCTGAGGCGTTCCTGGGCATGCCCCTCGATGTCGAGCACATCGTGCCCGAAGCGCTTGGCGGCCCAACCATGCGCGACAATCTCTGGCTGGCCTGCACGCGCTGCAACGATTTCAAGGGCGACCGGACCGACAGCATTGATCCAGCTACCAGCCAGCGGGTGCCGCTCTTCAATCCGCGCATGCAGCGCTGAATAGATCACTTCGCGTGGTCGCCAGGCGGTACATCTATCGCAGGTCAGACACCGACAGGCCGGGCAACAGTTGATGCACTGCACCTCAACAATGAGTTCATCGTCGTCGCCCGCCAGTTCTGGGTAGAAGCCGGACGTTGGCCGCCCGAATAAGACGCACCCATCTCACTGCGCGGCAGTTGGCCCCAGCGTCTGCAAGTCAGGTGCTTGCCCACTCCTACTGTCATTGATGGAAATGTGGCGCTCGCTTCTCGACGAAGGCGGAGATGCCCTCGTGGCCCTCTGGTCCCGACGCGGCCTCGGCGATGCGCTCGCTCTCCCGCGCCATCTGCGTCTCCAGCGTCTCGTTCCAACCGTCGCGCAGCAGCCGCTTCGCGCCGCCAAGCGCGCCGGCCGCCCCCTGCGCCAGCCGCCGCGCCAGCTCGCGCGCCCGCGCCATCAGCTCGCCGTCCGGTACGACATACGTGACGAGACCCCACGCCTCCGCCTCAGCCGCCGAGAGCACGCGATTGGTGAGCGCCAGGTCGAGCGCGCGGCGCAGCCCCACCAGCCGCGGCAGGTAGTAGCTTGTCGAGCTATCGGGCGTCAGGCCGGCCTGGGTGAACGCCAGCGTGAAGCGCGCCGACTCCGCCGCCAGCGCTAGGTCGCAGGCCATAGCCAGCCCCATCCCGCCGCCGGCCGCGACCCCGTTCATCGCGGCGATCACCGGCGCTCGCATGCGTGCCATGCGCGAGATGGCGCCGTGGTACCACATCGTCACATCCTTCACATGCGCCGCAATGTCGCTGCGGTGCTCCTCGAAGCTTTTGAGGTCGCCGCCGGCGCAGAACGCCTTGCCCGCGCCCGTCAGCAGCACCGCGCGCACCGCTGAATTGTCATCACAGCGGCGCACGGCATCGTAGAGCTCGCGCACCATCGTCAGATTCAGTGCATTGTAGACCTCAGGCCGGTGCAGCGTGATCTCAGCGACACCGTCGGTCATCTCAAAGCGCAGCGTGTCGTAGTCCATGAAGTGTACACCGTTCCCTTCCAGCTCTTCCGCCATCGTCACAGTGAGGCGCCGGCCAGCTCTCGGCTCTCTTGGCTCGCCGATCAATCCGCATGACGCACGACTCGCCCGCATAGCGTATCATGGTCCCTAGCTTACCCTGTAGGCCATGATGGCGCCCAGGCATCGTGGTGCGGTGATGCGTGCGGCGCGGAAGGCGGGAACGACCCGATGATGAGCAGCATCCCCACCGATGTGGCGCGCGAACGGCTCCGTGTGGCGCGCACGCTCCGGCTGTGGCTGCTGTTGCTCATCGGCTGCGAGCTGGCGCTGCTCGCCGTCCGGGCCGTGCGCTACCCCGCGTTCTTCTCCATGCCCGGCGCGCTCGGCTATCTGCTGGAGCCAGTGGTCGCGCTCGCGATCTACGCGGCCGTCGTCGCCCTGCTGCCGCTCATCATTGCCCGAGTTCCCGCCGCGCAATCAGCCGTGCCAATAGCCATCATCCTGGGAGGGATCGGCGGGTTGATCGAGGTGACGAGCACGGCACTCGAAAGTCTCCTTGTGCTGCCGCAGCATATCGTATCGCTCACGACCGGCATCGCGATGCTCAGTCTGTTCCTGATCTTCGGCATCGCGGGGTTCATTGGGGCCAGGCGCACGCACTCCTTCTGGCTCGGCGTCGGGACAGGTATCGGGACGGCGATGCTGGCGATCCTGATCGTGGTGGTATTCGGCTTCCTGCTCGTCAACATCGCTTTGCCGGCGCTGGCGCATGGAGAGCTTCGCGATCCGGACTACCTGCGCAGCGGCTGGACCGACGTGGGCGCATTCGCCATCGCCAACACCTGTGACGCCGCCTTCACGCATCTGGTGGAAGCACTGGTGATCGCCGCCGTGCTGGGCGCTGTAGGCAGCGGCATCGGATGGGCTGGAGTGCGGCTGCGGCTCAACAGAGTGATCGCCGACTGAGTGATCCGAATCTGACGCTGGGTGCGCAGCCGTTCGCTCCTTTCCGCCAGTGTATAATCGGGGTGGCTCGCCGCAGGGGCACGTCATTCGTAGGGGCGCACAGCATGTGCCCGTCGCTGATGAAGGAGAGAGGGGTCGCCGATGTCCACCGCAGCCGAGGGCACCGTTCTGTGGCAGCCGTCCGAGGCGCTCCAGCAGGGCAGCGTCATGCGCGACTTCATGCGCTGGCTAGCCGAGCACAAGGGTTTGCGCTTCGAGGAGTACCCGGCGCTGTGGGAGTGGTCGGCCGCCAACCCCGGCCCCTTCTGGGAGGCTCTGTGGCGGTTCTGGGACGTCAAGTCCTCGGCCCCCTACACCGCGCCCCTCGAACACCCCCAGATGCCTGGCGCACGGTGGTTCTCCGGGGCGCGGCTCAACTACGCCGAGCATGTCTTCCGCAACGCCTCCGCCGATCGGCCCGCGCTGATCTACGAGTCGGAGCTGCGGCCGCTGGGCGAGGTCTCGTGGGCCGAGCTGGAGCGCCAGGTAGCCTCGATTGCGGCGTCGCTGCGGGCGATGGGCGTGCAGCCCGGCGATCGCGTGGTGGGCTATATCCCCAACATCCCCGAGGCGGTGGCGGCCTTCCTCGCGGCGGCGAGCCTGGGCGCCATCTGGTCCAGCTGCTCGCCCGACATGGGCAGCGCCAGCGTGGTGGATCGCTTCAAGCAGATCGAGCCGAAGGTGCTCTTCGCCGTGGACGGCTACCGCTACAATGGCAAGGACTTCGACCGGCGCGAGACCGTGCGCGAGCTGCAGGCCGCGCTGCCCACACTGGAGCACACCGTGCTCGTCCCCTACCTCAACCCCGATGCGCAGGTGAGCGAGCTTGGCCCGTCGGCCTTGCCGTGGAGCGACCTGCTCACCAACGAGGCGCCGCCGAGCTTCGAGCAGGTGGCATTCGAGCATCCGCTGTGGGTGCTCTACTCCTCCGGCACCACCGGGCTGCCCAAACCCATCGTGCAGGGCCACGGCGGCATTCTGCTGGAGCACTTCAAGCACCTCGCGCTGCACATTGATCTGCGCCCCGAAGACCACTTCTTCTGGTTCACGACCACCGGCTGGATGATGTGGAACCTGCTGATCGGCGGCCTGCTGGTGGGCAGTACGGTGCTGCTCTACGACGGCAGCCCCGCGCGCGAGAACATGGGCGCGCTGTGGTCGTTTGCCGAGCGCGCCGGAACGACTTACTTCGGCGCCAGCGCGGCCTACATCGCATCCTGCATGAAGAGCGGCGTCGAGCCGGCCACGCAGTACGACCTCTCGCGCATTCGCGGCATGGGGTCCACTGGCTCGCCGCTCTCGGTCGAGGGCTTCCAGTGGGTCTACGAGCAGGTCAAGCCCGACGTGTGGCTGGCCTCGATGAGTGGCGGCACCGATGTCTGTACCGCCTTTGTCGGCGCCTCGCCGTTGCTGCCGGTGCGGGCGGGCGAGATCCAGTGCCGCTGCCTCGGCACGGCGGTCGCGGCCTTCGATGAGGAGGGTCAGCCGGTGATGAATGAGGTCGGCGAGTTGGTGATTACGCAGCCGATGCCCTCGATGCCGCTCTACTTCTGGAACGACCCCGACGGCACGCGCTACCGCGAGAGCTACTTCGAAATGTTCCCCGGCGTGTGGCGCCACGGCGACTGGGTGCGCATCACCCCTAACGGCGGCGTCGTGATCTACGGCCGCTCGGATGCGACCATCAACCGCCAGGGCATCCGCATGGGCACCAGCGAGATCTACCGTGTGGTAGAGGACATCCCTGAAGTGCTCGACAGCCTGGTGGTGGATCTCGAATACCTGGGCCGCCTGTCGTTCATGCCGCTCTTCGTCGTGCTCCAGCCCGGCCTGACGCTGGATGAGGCGCTAACTGTGAAGATCAAAGATCGCATCCGCGCGGTGCTCTCGGCGCGCTACGTGCCCAACGCGATCTACCAGATCGACGAGGTGCCGCGCACGCTGAGCGGCAAGAAGCTGGAGCTGCCGATCAAGAAGATCTTGCTCGGCCAGCCCGCGACCAAGGTCGCCAATCCCGACGCGATGGCGAATCCTCAGACCATCGCCTATTTCGCAGCGCTTGCGCAGACGTTGTAGAGGTCCTCACCCCCAGCCCCCTCTCCTCCGCGGAGGAGAGGGGGAGCCAGAGGG
>DASVAA010000084.1:0-56994 GCA_036376595.1 Ktedonobacterales bacterium
GGCCGAGCACTGGCGCCAGATCTGGAGCAACAATCCCTTGGAACGGCTCAACCGCGAGGTCAAGCGGCGCACCGACGTGGTCGGCATCTTTCCCAACGACGCCGCGATCATGCGCCTCGTCGGCAGGGTGCTCGCGGAGCAGCACGACGCATGGCAGGTGGGGCGGCGCTATTTCAGCGCCGAGTCCCTCGCCAAGCTGACGCCGGCACCTCAGGCCCAAGCGCCAGACGTGGTCGAGGAGGAGGCCGCCGCGCTGGTGCAGGCAGCACGCTAGCGTGCTGCCTGCACCAGCAACTAACCGTGGCGATGGGAATCACCAAAGCCCACACCTCCCTGGACACATACGATCCCCGCGGCGGTACCATAGCGTCGACGAGATTGTGTCACGTCTCGGCAGATATGGGGCATTTCCTCTGGATCGTCACTGTATCGTGCAATGCATTAGCGGACTGCGACGCAAACTCGGCGAGACAGGACACACTGCACGAGTGTTGGTAACTCGGCGAGGGGCAGGATATACTCTCATTCCCGAGGAAGAGACTAACTGATTGATGGCAGGCAGATCCGCGTTTGCGCAACTGCCTATTTCGAGCCACCCGCGCCTGCCTGGACGGTAGCCCGATTGCCCCATCCATTTGACGACATAACACGAGCGATCCATCGTGACCGATGACGGCCGGATGCGGGGGCGTCGAGTCCAGCGCGAAAGGCACGCGCGGGCGTTCATGGCAAGGCGGCGGCGACATGGGGACATTCTCGGACGGCGATCGCGAGGGCGCGGACGATCTGCGCAAGCCGAACGCGGCGGCGCGCGAGCGTGAAGGTGCGCGGGGCGGGGAACGCGAACATACTGCGCTGCGCGGCGGCTTCTGGCGGCCGGGACTCCACCGGCGCTTCGTGCCGCTGTTGATCGCTCTGGTGCTAGCCAGCTCGCTCGGCGTGGCCGGCCTGGCCTACTTCGGCGAGCGCGAAAGCGCGACCTCGACCGCGCGGACCTCTGTCGCCCAGGACGTGCGCGTGCTGCGCCAGCTCTTGGCCGATCAGGGCGCGGGCGTCACCAGCAACGGCGGTCAGCTCGTCGTCGGACAGGATAACGCGCAGCTCGTGCTCAACGGCGATACGACGCTGGTAGACCGTGCCCACGATGCCACCGGCGCGTACGCCGCCATCTACCAGCTTCAGGGGCCGAATCTGGTCAGCGTCGCAAGCAACGTCCCCACCACCGACACGCAGGGCAATCCGCTGCCGGGCAGGCGGCTGCTGGGCGACACCATCGGCGGGCTGGCGTACGATGCGCTGCTGGGCAACTGCGGTGCCGCCGACACGCCGAGCTGCCACCAGACGTACAGCGGTGTCGTGACGCTGCATGGTGTGTCGTACGTCGCCGCCTATGCCCCACTCAGCGACAACGGTGGTGCCTTCGTCGGCGCCCTGGCAGCAGCAGTCCCGCTGGATCGCGTGCTTGCGCCGGTCAAACAGCAGGCGGTGCTGCTGGTGCTGATCGGTCTGCTGCTGGGGATGGTCGCACTGGTCACCGGCTACTGGGTTTTCGAGAGCGGCACGCGGCGCTCCTTCGTCGCGCTCGACGCCCAGCTCGACGCCGTCAGCGCCCAGGTCGCGGAGGTTCGCGCGCTGGCGCGGCACCAGGTGGCCCGCGCCGCGCAGCAGGAACGCGCCGCGCAGCAGGCCGGCGAGCAGTCGCGCACGCTGGATGCGCTGGCGCGCGCCATGGAGCAGGGCTACACTGGGCTGCGCGAGTCCGCTGGCGACCTGTGGGCTGAGATGTCGCAGCCCGGCGCGGCACCCGACCCCGCACGCGTCTCGGCCCAGGCGCGACAGACGGCGGTGATTGCCGCCCGCGTCGGCACCGCCGCGGCTCAGGCGCGCGACCTGAGCCGCCACCTCGCGTTGGCGATGCGCCAACTGATCGCGCAGACCCACGCCATCACCGACGGCGGGCGCGAGCTGGACCTGCGTGCGACCGAGCTGCTGGGCACCGTCGAGCAAGCGGGCGCCACAGCGGCAGAGCAGTTCGCGCAGCCAGCGGAGCAGAAACGCGAAAAACGCGAAACAGGCGTCATGCAGGCCGCCATAACCACAGGGCAACTCTCCGCATTGGGCGACGGCACTTCCGCCTCGCGCACGGGAATCCATCGCGCGCTCGCCCCGAGGTCCGGGCAGGCCGGCACTGCGCCGCGCGAACGCCCATCCGGCGATCGCGGCCTCACCGGCGAGCGGCCACTCTACCGGCCGGGAATGTCGCGCCCGACCGGCGGCTTCCCCGCGATGCCACCATCGCCGCACTCACCGCTGCCGCTGCCGCAGCAACAGACCACTCCGCCGCCCGGCCAGATGCGATCGTTTGCCGTGCATCCCTCTGACACGCCGCGCCGCTTCCCCGACACGCCGTCGGGCTTCTACCGCCCGGCCAGCCAGATACCCAATATGCCGAGCGGCTTCTACAACCCGCCGAGTCAGTTCCCCAACCCGTCTAGTCAGGTGTTTGGCGGGCATACTGACACCCTCGGCCGGCTCTTCGCCGTGCGGCGCAGCGGCGAGTGGCCGCCGCCACAGTCATCGCCCGCGCCCCATTCTGTGCAGGATGCTACTGCCCATGAGCAGCCGCAACGGTCGTCGCAGCCGGGCGCTGGGCGGCTCAACCGGCTCGGCCTGCCCGACCTGAGCGAGCAGGATCACGCCCCCGACTGGCGCGACGGCGAGCCGCAGTAGGATTCCAGAGAGCGGTATCCAGTCCGCGCGGGCGGACGTCGCGACGGCGTAGGGGCGTCCGGTGGACGCCCGCCGGCCCTGGGGTGCGGATCGATCCGCCGGTCCTCTGCCGTCGCCCGTTCCCTTGACGCTCCGCGCGCGCAATAACTATGATCCGCGCGGGGCGTCGCGCCATGCGCCGGGCTATTTCGGGCATTGGCGGCTCGGCGTCACAGGAGCGCGGACGCAACGGCGCGTCCGGCATGGCAGGAGCGGGCCTGAGGAGGCGGCGTGTGATCCCCACCAGTGACGCGACGATCATCGAAGACCTGTACGCGCGCGAGGTGCTCGACTCGCGCGGCAACCCGACGGTGGAAGTGACCGTTACGCTGCTGGGCGGCGCGCAGGGCATCGCCATGGTGCCCTCCGGCGCCTCGACCGGCGCGCACGAGGCGGTGGAGCTGCGCGACGGCGATAAGGCGCGCTACGGCGGCAAGGGCGTGCTCGCGGCGGTCAACAACGTCAACGAGGCGCTGCGCGACACGCTGACGGGGATGGACGCGGTGGACCAGATCGCGCTCGACGAGCAGATGATCGCGCTGGACGCCACCACCAACAAGAGCCAGCTCGGCGCCAACGCGATCCTGGGCGTCTCGCTGGCCGTCGCCCGCGCCGCCGCCGCCGCACACGACCTGCTGCTCTACCGCTACCTGGGCGGCGTCTTCAGCCACACGCTGCCGGTGCCGATGATGAACATCCTCAACGGCGGCAAGCACGCCGAGAACTCGACCGACGTGCAGGAGTTCATGATCCTGCCGGTGGGCGCCGGCTCCGAGGCCGAGGCGGTGCGCTGGGGCAGCGAGGTCTACCACGCGCTCAAAAAGGTGCTGCACGACCGCAAGCTCAACACCAACGTCGGCGATGAGGGCGGCTTCGCCCCCTCGCTCGGCTCCAACCGCGAGGCGCTGGAACTGATCGTCGCCGCCATCGAGGCCGCCGGCTACAAGCCGGGCGAGCAGATCTGCCTTGGGATCGACCCGGCGGCCAGCGAGTTCTACCACGACGGCAAGTACGAGCTGGCGCGCGAGGGGCGCATGCTGACCTCGACCGAGATGGTGGCGCTCTACGAGCAGTGGGTGGGCCAGTACCCGATCATCTCCATCGAGGACGGGCTGGCCGAGGACGACTGGCAGGGCTGGGCCGAGCTGACGCGCCGGCTGGGCGATAAGGTGCAGCTCGTTGGCGACGACATCTTCGTCACTAACATCGAGCGTATCGGCCGCGGCATCCGCGAGCACATCGCCAACTCGGTGCTGATCAAGCTCAACCAGATCGGCACGCTCACCGAGACGCTGGCAGCCATCGAGCAGGCGATGCGCGCGCGCTACACCGCCGTCATCTCGCACCGCTCCGGCGAGACCGAAGATACGTTCATCGCCGACCTCGCCGTCGCCACCAACGCCGGGCAGATCAAGACTGGCGCCCTGGCGCGCTCGGAGCGCCTGGCGAAGTACAACCGGCTGATGGCGATCGAGGCGGACCTGGGCGACGCGGCGCGCTACGCTGGCTTCGCGGCCTTCACCAACGTACCGGCGCTGGCCTCGCGCGCGAAGGCGTGATGCCAAGGCGAGATTGAAACCGCAGAGGACGCAGAGGGCTCAACGCGGTATCATGGTAGTGAGTGATTCATTGCTCGCTCTGGCGCCTCGATAGATACCCTCACGCCGTGGCGCAGCATAGAAGGGGACGCGAGTTCTATGGGATATCCTGAAGGCGAGCCGGGCGCCACGCCGCCCGCGGACGAGCAGCCGAATCCGGCCGCCGATCTCACCGCCGGCCCCGGCCAGACACCCGCGCCGCCGGTCAAGGACGTGGTGAGCAGCGAGCCGACCGGCCCGTCGGGTCCGCCGGCGCGCGCTGCCAAGACACAGCCGCACCGCGGCGCCGTGCGCTCGATCCACTACGAGCTGAGCTACATCGTGCGCAACGAGGAGCGCGGCCCGCGCGGCGCAATGGTGCTGCTGCATGACCTGCCCGGCGGGGCCTTCGCCTGGAGCGACGCGCTCCCCGCGCTCGACGGTCTGGGCCGCGCGGTCTACGCCTTCGACATGCTGGGCTACGGCGATTCCGACCGCCCCTGGCCGTCGGATACCTCGATCTGGGGGCACGCCGACTGCCTCTCGTACGCACTCGGCTCCATGGGCCTCTCGGAGGTCGTGCTGGTGGGCGTGGGGCTGGGTGGCGGCGTGGCGCAGGTGCTGGCGACGCGGCTCTTCCGCGAGGTGCTGGCGAAGCTGGTGCTAATCAACACTTACGCCTACGAATACGCCTTCGCGCCCAACTGGCCGCTGACCGAGATGGCGAAGCGCCAGGACCCCGAGGCGCCCAAGCACACGCCCGAAGACCAGGTGCTCGCCGACCTGCGCGCGACACTGCCCAGCGGCTCGGCCAGGCCGAAATTCCTCGCCGGCAGCAAGCTCGATGCCTATGTGAACCCGTGGCAGGGGCACCTGGGCGAGGAGCTACTCTTCCAGCACGTGCGGCTGATGCTGCCGCTCTACATCAACTCGATCACGCCGGGGATGCGCAAGCTGGAGGTGCCGCTTCAGATCATCTGGGGCGAAAAGGATAGCGTGACGCCCATCGAGCTGGGCCGCCGCTTGCAGCGCGACGTCTCCGGCGCGCGGCTCGATGTGGTCCCCAATGCGGGGCATCTGATCCTCGACGACGCGCCCGACGCCGTGGGCAAGCTGATCGCCGACTTCGCCGGCCAGCCCACCGCGAGCGACTTCGCCATCGCACGGTAGGAGGGGTGACGGAGAACGCGGAGGACGCAGAGGTTCGCGGAGGACGCGGAGGAAGAGAAGGGCAGAGAAGCCGCGGAGCCGTCACGGTGTAGGGGCGCGGCATGCCGCGCTCGCTCGCCGTGTGGCAGGAGGTTTCGTCCCTGGCCTGCTCCTCGCGCCCAGCCGCGAGCAAGCCGGGAAGGAATGGACTGCCGTCTCCGTTGGCGCGCCCCGTGTACCCTCACGCATGTACGCATCGGTCGGTGCCGTACGCATATCCACCTAACCATGTGCGCCGCTTCACGGTCTCGCGCCACGCGGCGGTATAATGGCGACGATATATCCTCTCTATAGCCTTCCATTGCTTGATACGTGCTCCGTTGTCCCGCGTGCGAGCTTGCCCGCACTGCCAGGGGCCTGACGTGATGGTCATTGGCGGTGCGTGATGGGCGTGCTGGCGATGGGGGCAGTGCCTATGACGCCGACATTGCAGATCCGGCTCCTCGGCACCTTCAGCTTGGTCTACGCCGGCGAGCAGGTGACGGGAATCAACACTCCACGGCCGCAGTCGCTGCTGGCCTATTTGTTGCTGCATCGCGACGCCCCGCAGCCGCGCCAGCAGGTCGCGTTTCTCTTCTGGCCCGATTCGACCGATGCCCAGGCGCGCAACAACCTGCGCCAGACCTTGCATGCCCTGCGCCTCGCCCTGCCCGACGCCGATGCCTTCCTCTCCGCCGACACCAGCACCCTGCGCTGGCGCCCCGATGCGCCGTTCCGCCTGGATGTCGCGGAGTTCGAGCGCGCCCTGGAGCGGGCCGGCAATGCAGAGGTGCGGGTGGATCCCGCCGCGCTGCGCGCGGCGCTCGAAGAGGCCGTGAGTGTCTATCAGGCCGATCTGCTGTCGAGTTGCTACGACGACTGGATTGCGCCGCTGCGCGAGCGCCTGCGCCAGCGTTATCTCGATGCGCTCGACCGGCTCATCCGGCTCGCGGAGGCACAGCACGATGAGTCCGCGGCGATCGGCTACGCCCAGCGCCTGGCGGCGCACGACCCGCTCAGCGAAGATGCCTGCCGCCGCCTGATGCGCCTGCTGGCCGCCAGGGGCGACCGCGCCGGCGCGCTGCGGGCATACCATGCCTGCGCGGGAGCGCTGGAGCGCCAGTTGGGCATCGCGCCCGGCCCCGAGACCATGCAGGCCTACGAGCGCCTCTTGCGTACGGAAGCGGCGAGCGTTCCAAGCGGCGAGAGGAGCCATGTCATCAACGCTTCCGCAACCTTGATCGGCCGTCAGCGGACGTGGGAGCGGCTGTATGAGGCGTGGCACCGCGCGGCCGCGGGTGAGCCGGGCTTCGTGCTGCTGACCGGAGAAGCGGGCATCGGAAAGTCGCGCCTGGCTGAAGAGCTGCTGCTGTGGGCCGGCCAGCACGGCGCGGTCACCGCGCGGACCCGCTGCTACGCCGCCGAGGGGCGGCTCTCGCTCGCACCGGTGACGGACTGGCTGCGTGGCGAGGGATTGCGACCGCACCTTGGGCGCCTCGACCGCGTGTGGCTCACCGAGGTGTCGCGCATCCTGCCCGATGTGGCGAGCGAGCGTCCCGATCTGTCGCCCTACGAGCCGATCAGCGAGTACGGCCAGCGTCAGCGGTTCTTCGAGGCGCTCGCTCGCGCAATGTTCGCTGCGCCGCAGCCGCTGCTGCTGCTGATCGACGACCTGCAATGGTGCGACCAGGAGACCCTGGAGTGGCTGCACTTTCTGCTGCGTTTCGATCCCTCCGCGCGGCTGCTGATCGCTGGCACCGCGCGCACCGAAGAAACCACGCCGGAGCATCCGCTGCGCGCCTTGCTGCTGAGCCTTGAGCGCACCATCGGCGTCACCGAGCTTGCGCTCCAGCCGCTCGACGCCGCCGAGAGCGCCAAACTGGCGGCGACGATAGCCGGCCACGTGCTGACCGACGCCGAGGCAATGCACCTCTACCACGAGACGGAGGGCAACCCGCTCTTCGTGGTCGAGACGATGCGCGCGGGATTCGGCGATCCACCCACTGCGCACTCCACCACGGACGACGGCGCGGAAATAGCTCCGAGCGCCGATTCACCTTCGCTCCCGCCGCGTGTGCGGGCTGTGCTGGCGGCACGCCTGGCGCAGTTGTCGCCAGCCGCGCGCGATCTTGCGGCGCTGGCCGCGGCGATCGGCCGCGAGTTCCGGCTTGATGTTCTGGTGAGCGCCGGCACCGCCGAAGAGGACGCCGTCCTGCGCGCGATGGAAGAGCTGTGGCGCAGGCGGATCGTACGCGAGCAGGGCGCGAACGCCTACGACTTCACGCACGACAAGCTGCGCGAGGTCGCCTACGCCGAAACCAGCGCACCCCAGCGCCGCCTGCTGCACCGGCACATCGCGCAGGCGCTCGAAACGATTCATGCCGGCGACCTCGATTTGGTTAGCGGCCAGATCGCATCGCACTACGACCGCGCGGGCCAGGCCGAGCGCGCGATCCCACATTACCAGCGCGCGGCGGAGGTTGCCCGGCGCGTCTACGCCAACGACGATGCGATCGGCCTGCTCGTGCGGGCGCTGGCGCTGATCGAGCATCTGCCGGCGGGCGCGGCGCGCGACGCCCAAGAGCTGCGCCTGTTGCTCGTGTTGGCGCCGATCTACCGCATCACGCGCGGCTGGACGGCGCCTGAGCTGGAGCAGGTCACACAGCGCACGCTCGTGCTGTGCGATGCGGTGGGCGACGACATCCAGCGCGCGGAGGCGCTCTACGGCTGGGAGTCCCTACTGGTGGTCCAGGCCCGGCTGGAAGACGTGCTTACGGTAGCGGAGGAGCTGCGGGCCTTGCACGAAGGCGCGCAGCGCGCGGCGCCGTCGCTTTCGGATATGATGGCGGCCGGCACGCACCTGCATCTGGGCCGCGCCAGCGAGGCCAACGACATGTTCGAACGCATGATTGGCCCGCACGATCCGACTCAATCGCTTGACCAGCTCGATTCCATCGGCTGGAACGTCGCCGTTCACACACGCGCCTGGCAGGCCCACGCCCTGTGGTGCCTGGGCTACCCGGAGCGCGCGCTCGCGCGAGGGCGCGAAGCCATCCAGCTTGCCCGCGATCTGGTGCTGCCCTTCAATCAGGCGCTGGCGTCGGCGTACTTTGCGATCGTGCAGCAGCTTCGTGCAGATGTCGCGACGGCCAAAGTCTGTGCCGAGGAAGCCGTGGAGCTGGGGCTCGAATATCGGGCGCCTTATTATCACGCCTGGGCGGCGATCCTGCTGCGCTATGCCGAGACCTGGGAGCATCCCGATACGCCGCGCCTCACGCGGCTGCGCGAGGCGATCGAGGAGTTCAAGGTCCCCGGCGCGCGCCTGCGGCTGCCCTACTACCTGTGGCTGCTCGCAACGGTCTGCCGCAAGGCGGGGCGCATCGAGCAGGCGATGGCGGTCCTGGATGAGGCATTCGCGGCCGCGGAGGCGAGTAATGAGCGGTGGTGGGATGCCGAGCTGCATCGCCTGCGCGGCGAGCTGATGGAGGCACGCGGTGGGCACCCGCGTGAGGTGGAAGTCGCGCTGCTCCAGGCTGCCGCGATTGCGCGCGCACAGCACGCCCGCTCGCTGGAGCTGCGCGCCGCGATGAGCCTCGCGCGCTGGTGGTGCGGGCAGGGACGCGCTGATGATGCGCGGCGCCGCCTGAGCGAGATATACGGCTGGTTCACCGAGGGCTTCGACACGCCGGACCTGAGCGCGGCGCGGGCGCTGCTGGCGGAGCTGGCCTAACGGATCGCTAACGCCCTGCAACGCCCTGCGCCCTCCTGCCACGCGATTGGCCTGCAAAGTCTCCCGAAAACTCGCCCTCACCAAACGCTTCGCTAACGGCCCATCTCCTATCATGTTCCTATTCCAACGCGAAACGGCCGATGCGGCCTGCGGGAATCGCCCGCTCACCCCTTTTCGCGGCGGACATGAGAGGGAGCAGTTGTCATATGGGCGCCACGAACGCCACCAGCGCCAGCAGCGCCACAGCCACTCGCGGTGTCTGGCCGCTGGCGGGCGCGCAGCGCCAACGGGCGTCCGCACCCCACGTGGGCCGAGTGGTCCGCCGCGCCGGCGAAGCGGTGCGCTCGCCGGCACCAGGTGGGCCGGCCCGCCCTTCAGCGACCGCGAATTGGCGCACCTCGCCTTCCTGCGCTGGCTCTATCAGACCCGCAAACTACAACGCGCCGTAGGCGCCAATCCCCAAGGGAGGTGAAACGGCGCCACGTATCGGATGGCGGTCCTGGCTGATGTTTGTATTGGCTGGTACCCACATGATGCGCTGGCGACATGAACTCGTAGGAGGCTCGGCTCGACTAGCATGTCGCCGCCGGCCTTCGCGCCACCTGCCGTCAAGGAGGGTGCGTCGCACCTTTCAGGAGAGATCCCATGCGTGATGTACTGCGCGACGCCGCCGACCGCGCACTGCGCTACCTCGAAAGTCTGGATGAGCGCCCTGTCGCTCCCGACCCAGCGGCAATCGCCAGATTGTGCGAGCTGGATGTGCCGTTGCCTGACGCACCCAGCGATCCAGCGGCAACCCTCGCAGAGCTGGACCGCCATTCTGGCGCTGTGATGGCGATGAGCGGGCCGCGCTTCTTTGGCTTCGTCATCGGCGGGACGCTGCCGGCGGCGCTGGCAGCGAACTGGCTCGCGACCGCGTGGGATCAGAACTCCGCGTTTTTCCATGCCACGCCGCTGACGGAGAAGGTAGAAGACGTCGCGTTGGGCTGGCTGGTGGATCTGCTCGGGTTGCCCGCCGGCACCGGTGCCGGGTTCGTCACCGGCGCCACGGTGGCGAACTTTACCTGCCTGGCCGCGGCACGGCATGCCGTCTTGCGCGATGCCGGCTGGGATGTCGAGGCGGATGGCCTCTTTGGCGCGCCACCCGTTTCGGTCATTGTCGGCGACGAGGCGCATCCCAGTCTGCTCAAGGCACTCGGTTTGATCGGCTTCGGCCGCAACCGGGTGGTGCGCGTGCCAGTCGACGAGCAAGGTCGCATGCGTGCCGATGCTTTTCCTCAAGACCTCCGCGCGCCCGCGATTGTGTGTGTGCAGGCCGGCAATGTGAATACCGGCGCCTTCGATCCCGCGGAGGCGATCATTCCGCGTGCGAAGGCAGCCGGCGCGTGGGTCCATGTGGATGCCGCGTTCGGGATGTGGGCCGCCGCCTCGCCTCGCTATGCCCATCTGCTGGCCGGCTACGCCGCCGCCGACTCCTGGGCCACCGACGCGCACAAGTACCTCAACACCCCTTATGACAGCGGTCTCGCCTTCGTGCGCGACCCCGAGATACTCCGCAGTGCGATGGCCGTCACTGCCGAGTATCTGCCCGCGCCCACCACGCGCGATGCTGCCAGCTATGTGCCGGAGCTTTCACGCCGCGCGCGAGGGGTCGAAGTGTGGGCGGCGCTGCGCTCGCTGGGCCGCTCTGGAGTCGCCGAGCTGGTCGAGCGCACGTGCCACCTCGCGCGCATGTTCGCCGAAGGCTTGCGTGCGGCCGGCTTTCGGGTACTCAACGACGTCGTGCTGAATCAGGTGCTGGTCTCGTTCGGCTCTCCGGCGGTGACGGAGCGGGTGATCGCGACCATCCAGTGCGATGGCACCTGCTGGGCGGGCGTCACGCGCTGGCAGGGGCACACCGCGATGCGCATCAGTGTCTCGTGCTGGCGCACGACCGAGGCCGACGTCGAGCGCAGTCTGGCCGCGATCGTCCGTGCTGCCGGAGTCGCCGCACGCGAGTGATTGGCAGATCGGCGCAGGTAGAGGTCACGCGTGCTACCCCCGCACTGACCCCTCAAGGCGCATCACGCTATTCCGGTCTGCTCTGCGTGGGCCGAACCCTATTCGCCCAGTTTGGTTGCCTGCGCGGACAACAGGAAGACCCGCCGTCGTGGTCTGCGGAGCCGGCACGAAACATAGCCGGTGGGTCGAACGGTGAGAGACTGGGGGGCCTCATATCAGGGGCCACGTATTCAAGAGGGAGCGGAGGAGAACATGACGCGGCAACACACCAACACGACAACCGTCGCACTCGCCGAGACGGCAGTGCAAGAGCTCAAGACGCGCGTGCGCGGCGAGATCATCCAGCCGGGCGACGCGGGCTACGAGGAGGCGCGCAAAGTCTACAACGGGATGATCGATAAGCGCCCGGCTGTGATCGTGCGCTGCGTGGACGCGGCCGACGTGATGAGCACCGTCAACTTCGCGCGCGAGCAGGGGCTGGCGCTGGCCGTGCGCGGCGGCGGCCACAACGGGCCGGGCCTGGGCACCTGCGACGACGGCGTGGTGATCGACCTCTCACGCATGAAGGGTGTGCGCGTTGATCCGGTCGCCAAGACGGTGCGCGTCGAGGGCGGCTGCACCTGGGGCGACGTGGACCATGCGACGCATGCCTTCGGGCTGGCGACGCCGAGCGGCTTCGTCTCGACCACCGGCGTCGGCGGGCTGACGTTGGGTGGCGGCATCGGCTATCTCTCGCCGCGGTACGGGCTGACGCTCGACAACCTGCTGGCCGCCGACGTGGTGCTGGCCGACGGCAGCTTCGTGACGGCGAGCGCGGACGAGCACCCCGATCTGTACTGGGCGCTTCGCGGCGGCGGCGGCAACTTCGGCGTCGTCACGTCGTTCCTCTTCCAACTGCACCCGGTCAGCACAGTCTACGGCGGCCCAATCTTCTGGCCGCTCGACCAGGCGACCGAGCTGCTGAAGTTCTGGCGTGACTACATCCTGAGCGCGCCGGATGATATCAACGGCTGGTTCGGCTTCGTGACGGTGCCGCCGGCACCCATCTTCCCGGAGCAGTATCACCTGCAGAAGATGTGCGTGATCGTCTGGTGCTACACGGGTCCGATGGACCAGGCCGCGGAGCGTTTCAGCGCCATCCGCGCCTTCGGCACGCCGGCGATCGACGCCGCCGGACCAATCCCCTGGCCGGCGCTGCAGAGCCTGTTCGATGCGCTCTTCCCAGCCGGCCTGCAATGGTACTGGAAGGCGGACTTCGTCAACGAGCTGAGCGATCAGGCCATCGCGCTGCACGCGAAGTACGCCGGGCAGCTTCCCACGCCGTTCTCTACCATGCACCTCTACCCGATCAACCGTGCGGTGCAGCGGGTGGGCAAGAACGACACCGCGTTCAGCTTCCGCGACGCCAACTTTGCCGAGGTGATCGTCGGCGTGGACCCCGACCCCGCCAACAACGATCGCATGATCGAGTGGGCGCGGGACTACTGGCTGGCGCTGCACCCCTATTCGGCCGGCGGCGCCTACCTCAACATGATCATGGACGAGGGTAACGATCAGGTGCGGGCGGCGTATCGCGACAACTACGCGCGGCTGGCGCAGGTCAAGGCGACCTACGATCCAACCAACCTGTTCCACGTAAACCAGAACATCAAGCCACAGGCGTGATGCGCCCAACGCGTTCGTGACCTCGATCTGGCGCAGCTTCTCACGGAGGTTGCGCTAGATCTCCGTTCTTGCACTCCAGCGGGCTGAGCACCATTCGGTTCTCTTTTACTTTCCATCTCCCATTGGGTCCGTCACGTGCCAAGACTCTCAAGCAGGTCATGCGAAGGCACGAAGAACGTGGTGCCGGTGACGGCGGCCGAAAAGTCGAGAATGCGATCATATTCATCGGCAGGATCGCCGATGAACATATTGTGGATCATCTGCTCGATGACCGAGAGGTCACGTGCGTAGCCAATGAAGTAGGTGCCGAACTCGCCCTGTCCGGGACGGCCAAAGGGCATATTGTCGCGTAGGATGTCGTGCTCGACCCCGTTGGCGTCAACGATGGTGTTCAGGCTCCGATGCGACTTCCGCCCTCCCTGCGCGTCCTCACGCTCGACGTTTTCGGCCTTGGTGCGCCCAATGATGGCCTCTTGCTCCTCGATAGAGAGGGCGCCCCAGGTAGCCAGGTTGTGCAGATACTTCTGCACCACGACGTAGGCGCCCCCGGCGAACGCTGGGTCCTCGTCGCCGATCAGCGCGACCTCGTAGAGGGCGTTGCCCGTTGGGTTCTCAGTGCCATCCACGAAGCCGAGGAGGTCGCGGTCGTCGAAATAGCGGAACCCCTGCACCTCGTCCACGACGGTAATCGCGTCGCCCAGGGCGTCAAGGATCAGTCTTTCCAGCTCGAAGCACATGTCATCACGCTCGGCGCGGATGTGAAAGAGCAGGTCTCCGGACGTCGCGCTGGCGGTATGCGCAGGTCCACGCACCTCCGAGAATGGGCGCAACTGAGCGGGCCGTGTTTCCTGGCCGAGCCGGTCCCAGGCCGCGCTGCCAATGCCCACATTGCACGAGAGGTGGCCGTCGAGGTGGCGAAAGCCGACGGCTCGCACAAGACTGCCGATGTCCGCAATGACCGCACGTGCATGCGCCAGCGCCTCGGCCTCCGGCCCAATGGTCACGACCAGGAAGACGGCTGCGCGTGACAGCGGGGCGTCAACGCTCTGCGGCTCGATAGGCACCCGATCCCGAGTAGTCGTTGCCATGTTTGATAGTGTCCTCCCCTCCCGTTCCAGGTCAGCCTCCCCATAGGGCCCCAGCGAACTCCAGCCGCGACCCTCGTCCTAACACACCCTAATCCATCACACCTTCTTCTGTCTCGCGGATGAGCTGGTCCACCACGGCCTTGAGGTCGCCGGTCTCGTGATAGGTCGCGAGCTGGCGGTCGGCGCTGGTGCCCTCGTCGAGGATGCGATAGGCGTACTCGACCTGCTGCCGGCTGCCCAGCTCGTCCAGCACGTCGCCGATGAACCAGTCGAGCATCTCACGGATCAGGTCTTTGGCCGGCAGGTCCTCCTGCTTGCCGAAGTCGATCAGCTTGCCGTCGAGGCCGTAGCGCACCGCGCGCCACTTGTTCTCCTCAATCAGGTCGTTGGGATAGACGCGGAAGGTCATGTTGTCGCGGCGCAGCTTCCAAATCTTGTAGATCAGCGCCTGGTAGATCGCGGCGATGGCAACCGCCTCGTCCACGCGCGTACACACGTCACAGATGCGGATCTCCAGCGTCGGGTACTTCCAGTTAGGGCGGATGTCCCACCAGATCTTGGTGCCATCGTTGATCGAGTTCGTGCGTGTGAGCGTATCGAGCAGATACGTCATGTCGGCCCACGAGGCGAAGGTCCGTGGGATGCCGGTACGCGGGAAGTTGCGGAAGATCACGCTGCGGTAGGACTTGAGGCCGGTGTCGCGGCCCATCCAGAACGGCGAGCTGGTGGAGAGCGCCAACAGGTGCGGCAGCAGGTAGCGCACGACGTTCATCGCGTCGATCAGCAACTCGCGGTCCTCGATGCCCACGTGGACGTGCGTGCCGAAGATCAGCAGTTGCCGCGCGAGGTCCTGCATGTCGTTGGTGACACCGAAGTAACGCTCCAGCGGCGTAATCTCTTGCGTCATCCACGACGAGAAGGGGTGCGTGCCGGCGGCGGCGATCTTCATCCCCTTTTTGCCGGCGACCTCGATGATTGTGCGGCGCAGGCGCACCAGCTCGTCGCGCACCTCGGCGGGCGTCTGGCAAATCTCGGTGCCGATCTCGACGATCGATTGGTGCATCTCGGGCTTGACCTGCTCGCGCAGGACGAGCTTGCCCTCCTCCAGGATCTCGGTGATGTACGACTTCAGCTCGCGCGTCTCAGGGTCGATGATCTGGTACTCCTCTTCGACGCCGAGGGTCAGAGATGGCGGCTGCATGCACGCGCCTCGCTTCCCGAAGTAACGGACCCGACAAATGTCATTGCCTCACCGGGCATCCACCGGACACCCAACCTGGATTATCTTCGCGGACTTCGCGCTTGCTTCGCGATCTTCGCGTTCTCCGTCTCCTCTCCTCCGCGTTCTCCGCGAAACTCCGCAGCCTCCGCGTTCTCCGTAACCCTCACCGGGATTGGACGACGAAGGTGGGCACCGTCGAGCCGCCGCCCGCGGTGACGTTGACCAGCGCCGCGGTGGAGAGCCGTGTCAGCGCGCCGTCCACGTACGCGCCGCCGAAGACGAAGGGCGCTGTATCGAGGATGCGGTCGAAGATCTCGAGGCGGCCGTCGATCAGGCTGGGATACGGCTCGGTGGGGACGGCGACGCGCTCCTGCACCACGAACGGCTCTGCGAGCGCCGTGCGTAATGCCTGCTCCCATTCCGCCGCCGGCGCCTCCCAGCCCAGGATCACGCCCTTGCCGCCGTACTCGTCGTTGGCCTTGAGCACCAGCTCGCTCTGGTGCGCCTGGATGTAGGGCACGAGGTCTATTGTCTCGCCGCCTGGTGCCTCAGTCGTGCGCTCGGCCACCACGCGCGTCCAGGGAATGTGCGCGGCGATTGCGGCGCGCTCGTCGGCGCTGAACAGATCGGCGTTGCGCTCGTCGCTGAGCACCGCCAGGCTGGCCTTCTTGTGGAGCAGCTTGCAGCGAAACGGATTGACCATGCACACTGCGCCCTCGCGCACCGCCTGCACTACGGGGCTTTGCATCCCGGCGCGGTCGATCAGTTCACTAATCAGCACGCGCTTGTAGATCAGGTTGATCGCCACGTCGCCGCAGCGCAGCGTGCCGTCGCGGTACTCCAGCGCGCGCGGGTCGCAGGTGATCGCCGGGACACCCTGCGAGGCGAAGTAGTCGCGGAAGAGCACGTGCTCGCTGTAGGTGGGCACCTCGCGCCAGTCGAGGATGCCGATGCTGGGCGGCTCGTGATGGCTGGTCGCGCGCTGCCACTGCTCGAACGACGCCAGCAGCGCGTGCAGCACGTTGTGGCGCGCCGGCAGCGGGCGTACCTCCCACGCGCGCAGGAAGTCGCGCATCACCGGCAGCGCCAGAAAGACCTCGGTGAGCGCGTCGTTGTAGGCCGGCGCGGCCGGCGTCTCGGCATTGTACTCCACCAGCTTGAGCGTGGTCGCGTCGGCGTCGAGGAAGGTGTCGAGCCGGCCGGTGGGGCTGGGCAGCGCGAAGCCGGGGTCGAGCGCGATCAGCTCCTCCTCCCAGGACGTGAGGCCGAACTGCGCGCGCAGCTCCGGGCGTTCGAGCGCCGCGCGGTACGCCTTGCCGAAGGCGCTCAAAATCGGCCGCGTGCGCTCGCTCAGGTAGGTGTACTGCCGCGGCGTGAGGAAGCGCGGCCGCAGCACCGAGGTCAGCGGGCGCTCGCCGAAGAAGAGGCCGTGGCGCGCCATCTGGTCGGTGATCTGCGCGCTCGTCTCGGCGGCGCGCTCGTCGGTCAGCAGCTCGTGGTAGGCGGCGATGGCCTCATGCAGTGCCATGACTAGCCTCCTTCGCTTGGCGTGGCCATCGCGTCCGAGACGAGATCGGCGCGCCAGGCACGGTCGCTCTGCATCAGGCTATTCCAGCGCAGCTCCGGCAACTGCGGGCGTGGCTCTCTGGCGAGCCGGATCGCCATGTCGGCCATGTGCGTGACGGCCCACTCGAAGTAGTGTGGCGTCAGCGAGTACACGTCCATGTCAGGCGCGGGATTCATGAAGTCAATGGCGTAGGGGATGCCATCTTTGATCGCCCACTCCATCGAGTCCATGTCGTAGCCCAGCGCCCGCACAAGCGTCAGCGAGTCGCGCACCACCCGCGCGCCGACCTCCGGCGAGAGGTGCTCGTGCTCGACGTGATACTTGCGCTCCTTGGGGTCGTACTTGATCGGCAGCACCTCCTGCTGGCCGAGGCAGATGCAGCGGACGAACTGGTCCCACTGGATGAACTCCTGCACGATCATCGTCAGCAGGCCGGAGTGGTCGTAGTGGTCGATCAGCTCGTCGAGCGAGTGGCAGATGTAGACTTCCTTCCAGCCGCCACCGTGGGCGTCCTTGAGCACGCAGGGCAGCCCGACGTAGTCGATCGCCGCCTGCCAATCCACGTGCTTGAGATTACGCAGGCTGTCGGGGTGGACGATGCCAGGGATGTAGTCCTTGTTGGGCAGCGCGACGGTCTTGGGGCTGGCGATGCCGAGACGCTCGCAGAGCGAGGCGTCGAAGAACTTGTCGTCGGCGGTCCACATGAAGGGATTGTTGACGACGGTGACGCCCCGCAGCACGGCATGCTTGAGGTACGAGCGGTAGTAGGGCACCTCGTGCGAGATGCGGTCGATGATCACCGCGTAGGGTACGGGATCGTCCATGCGCGTGGCGCCAATCTCGACCAGCTCGGCCTCGACACCCTGGTCGCGGCGCTTGACCTCCTCGATGAACGCCGGCGGGAAGGACCATTCCCGCCCGACGAACAGGCCGACTTTCAGCGTCATCGGGATGCTCCTTTCGGGGACCTCATCCCTTGCGAGGGCGAGGGGAGAAGGAACGGAGAACGCGGAGGGCGCGGAGTTTCGCGGAGTCCGCGGAGCACAGATCAGGAGATCAGTCGTGGCCTCCGATGTAATGCTGGATCATTTGGTGCCAATAGGGCCAGTCATGCGCCCAGCCGTCCCAGATGCGCAGGGCGTGCCAGATGTCTTTGGCCCACAGCTCGGTGGAGAGCCGCTCGTTGCTGGGCCGGTTGGGATCGTCGTGGCCGGTTGCGAGGATGATGTCCTGGTGGCGCAGCGCGGCGAGCCGCTCCGGCTCGTGCTCGTTGGCGATGTAGGCCATCGGGTTGTTGAAGTAGACGTCGTCGTCGGAGTAGCCGTCGGCGAAGTGCGCGATGTCGTAGAGGCCGCTCAGTCCGATCACGCGGTCCACCGCCGCTGGGTGGCGGAAGGCGAAGTTGGCGGCGTGGTAGGCGCCGAAGCTGGCGCCGGTGGTGATCAGATAGGGATTGGCGTTCTGCGTCTTGGTATAGGGCAGCACCTCATCGGCCAGGTAGCGATCGTACTGGCTCTGGCGCAGCGCGCGCTCGGCGGGCGGGCGCCACCTGGCGTACCAGCTCTCCTCGTCCACGCTATCCACGCAGAAGAGCTGGATGTCGCCGCGCTCGATCTGGCCGCTCAGCGCGTTGACCATGCTGAAGTCTTCCCACTGGTAGAAGCGGCCCATCGAGGTGGGGAAGGCCAGCACGCGGGCTCCCGCGTGGCCAAACACCAGCATCTCCATGTCGCGGCCGAGGGCGGGACTGTGCCACTTGGTGTATTCACGCCGCATGCGCTGCTCCGTCGCTTGGGGGTGGGCCGTCGCGGCCATGAATGGCCGGCGCACGTCCCGATGCCATGAATGGCCGGCGCACGTCCCGATGCCATGAATGGCTAGCTGACAGGAAGGCCGGATTGATGAGTGCGGTTGCGAACATCCTATGTCGCGCCGGGCGCCGATGTCAATCGGGCAGCGCGTCTTCCAGCAGCCGCAGCCAGTTGCCGCCCAGGATGCCGGCGACATCGCCCGCGGAGTAGCCGTGTGCGGCCAGCGCCTCGCCGATGCGCCCCAGGTCGGCGACCGAATCCAGCTCGGCGGGGGTGGACTCGACGCCGAAGCCGCCGTCGAAGTCGCTGCCAATCGCGCAGTGGCGCGTGGTACCGGTGAGCTGGCAGATGTGGTCTATGTGGCGCACCACCGCATCCAGTGTCAGCAGCGGATCTCCGGCCTTCCAGCCGCCCTGCAAGAAGCTGTTGGCAAGCACGGTGCCGATCACCGCGTCGCGCGCGGCCAGCGCCTGGATCATCTCGTCGCTCAGATGGCGGTCGGTGGGAGTATAGACGCGGCAGTTGGAGTGGCTGGCGATCACGCGGCCGGGGAAGGCGTCGAGCGCCTGCCAGAAGGTCTCCTCGGCCATGTGGCTGATGTCGAGGACCATACCCAGTTTTGCCATCTCGCCTAGCAGCTCGCGGCCGAGCGGGGTCAGCGGGCCCGGCGCTCGCGTGCCGCCGCCGTAGCGTGTGCCATGCCAGCTCGTCCCCAGGATGCGCAGACCGCGGGCGTAGTAGTCGCGCACCGCCGCCGGGTCGGGCAGCGGATCGGCGCCTTCCATCAGCAGCACCAGCCCAACCGGCCGCGCCTCAGACATCGCGGCGGCCTCCCAGTCGTGGTGCAGCGCGGCCAGCGCGGCGCGCGTGCTGATCAAGCGCACGCCCGGTGACGGCTCAGTCGCGGCGACCTGCTCGTACCACGCGAGCTGCGCCAGGCCGTCGCGCGCCATCTCATCGAGGTCGCCGGGCGAGACGAAGATCGTGCCGAAGACGAGGCCCACGCCGCCGCGGCGGTGCGCGTCGAGCGCCAGCATCGCCGTCTGCTCCATGCCGGAGAGCGGTGTGCCCGCGGCCGGTTGGCGAGGTGGCCCACCGGATGCTCCGGCACCCGCCGCGCCTAGCGGGCGTCCACCGGACGCCCCTACGCCAGCCGCACGCTGGCGCTGATCAGCCCGAATCTGAGCCAGCGGGCGGCGCACATCGCGGTCGTGGTGCAGTGCGTTGTAGGCGATGTCTTCATGGGCGTCAACGATCATTACCGCAGGTCTCCTCGCCAGCTAGCGCGACGCGCGTGGGCAACGGCCCCCCGTCTATGAGCAGTATACGCCCCCGCGGAAGGGTGCGCGAAGGAAGCGGAAATCCGGCACGCAGATTGCTATCATTGCGCGTCAGAAGCGGCGTTGTCCGGACAGCTAGCGCGGGCAGTTAGAGCGGGGGCAGGCGAGCGTATGGCGGGACGGAAGGTGACAGACACACGAAACGATCATGAGGATGGAGCCGGGGTGTCGCCTGCTACAAGTCGCCTGGATCCGCGGCGGATCGCGGCCAACCTGGCGAGCATCGAGAGCGTGCCGGAAGATGTGCTGGGAGGCGTGGACCGCGAGTGGGCGCTAGCCTGGGCGCGCAAGGGCTACGACGTGTATGCTTGCCGCGACGAAGATGGCATCTGGTATCTGTGGCTGGCAGCGCGCTGTGTAGAGCTGGGGGCGGTCGCGCCAGCAGTTGAGCGGCACAAACACCGCTGGAGCCTGCGCCACTGAGAACCAACAGCGCGGCCGTGCATGGCCGGCGCACAGGCGGAGGCCTGATCGCGCATGGTGGGCGCTCGACTGGCAGGGCACCCGTGGCCAAAGTTCAGTAGTCGTTGAGGTGTGCGAGGGCGCAACGCCATAATGATGATCAGTGTGAGATCGTTGACGATGGCGAGCGCGCTGGTGAGTACAACTGTCCTGTTCCCTTACCCTCGCGGGCGCGAAGCACGGCAGGCATCTGGTCAAAGCCGAAGTGCGCGTTGGTCGCGCGGCTCTGGATCGCCGCCAGCAGCGGCCTGGCGTCGCCGCCGACGAACAGCGACGAGAGTAGCACACGCAGCGAGCGCTCCGGACCAGCCTCGACGATCAGCACGCGGTCGGTCCACTTCGCCACCGTGACCGCCGAATATACCTGCTGCGTGGTCGTCTGCTGCGCGCCATAGACCCAATCGATCGCCTGCCAGGGGAGCGTGCGGCGGAAGCTGAGCACCTGGCGTGTCAGTCCAGTGTCGTCTGCGTACCAGAAGAGCAGCGTGGCGGGCAGGTAGGCGATGTAAGCGAGCAGCGTGAGGAAGATCGGCAGTGCCACCAGCGCCGACGAGTCGAGCGTGCTAGGTGCGAAGAGCGGCAGCACCCACGCCGCGACGACGAGCACGCTCAACGCCAGGAGCACCCACGGCGCGTGGGTCAGCGTGGGGTTGCCCGTGCGCCGCGCGATGGATTGCCCTCCAATGTTCCACATGAGCACGGCGCCGGAGAGCGCGGCAAAGACGATGCCGCAGAGCGGTGCGGCGAGCGGCAGCAGCAGCACCACCGCCGAGCCTGCCAGCGCGGCGGCGATGGCAGCTGCGCCGAGCACAAGGTCACTGGTGCGATTCACAGCCCATCCTACTCCTTCACCTACACCGCACATGGCCGAGCGTCGCGCGTACTGTAGCGCCGCGGCCGGGCAGATGTCAATCGCCCGTGGCGCCTCATACGCCTCCGCGACACGGGTTGATTGAGTCGTTGCCGCACACCCCCTCACCGCTTCGTAGGTACGGTGAACTGCCGCGGCACCACACGGACCTGGGCGGCAGCGTGGCCGGATGCTATACTATCTGGATGAGGATCGGCGCTGCGTCGCGCGTGGTGTGTTGCCTTGCGCCAGGCTCCGCGCGCCGGCCAGACGCGCTTCGTGCGAAGCGCGGGATGGGACATGTTGTGGTCCGCGACTGGAGGGATGCTCTGCGCTATGCCAACGTATGACTACGTGTGCGAGACCTGTGGCAATCGTTTCGAGGAGTGGCAAAAGATTACCGACGAGCCGACGAAAATCTGCCCGGCGTGCGGCGGTCCAGTGCATCGGGTGATCTACCCCGTCGGGCTGGTCTTCAAGGGCAGCGGCTTCTATAAGACCGACAACCGCGCCGCACCACCGGCCGCCGAATCAAGCACGGCGAGCGCCGCCAAGGACAAGGAGACGGGCGGAGGCGACGGGAAGGCTGCGGCGAAAGACAGCAAGTCTGAAGCAACGAAGACCTCCGCGGGCGGCGAGGCGGCGGCGCCCGCCAGCGCGGCCTCCAAGAGCGAGTAGCCTATGCGTGCCGTGCTCCAGCGCGCCACCAGCGGGCGCGTGATCGTGGCGGGTGAGACGGTCGGCGAGCTGGCGCCCGCGCCGGGGCTGGTGATCCTGGTGGGGATTGGCCCAGAGGACTCGCCGGCCGCTGCCGAGCTGCTGGCCGACAAGATCGCCGGGCTGCGCATCTTCGCCGACGAGCAGGGCAAGATCAACCGCTCGCTGCTCGACGTGGGGGGCGGCGCGCTGGTCGTCTCGCAGTTCACGCTCTACGCCGACCTGCGCCGCGGACGCCGTCCCGGCTTCACCACCGCCGCGCCGCCGGAGGTGGCGGCGCCGCTGGTCGAGCGCGTGATGGAGGCGCTGCGCGTGCGCGGCGTGGCGGTGCAGGGCGGCCGCTTCGGCGCCGAGATGCGGGTCGAGCTGGTCAACGACGGCCCCTTTACGCTGGTGCTCGACACCGATATGTGGACATGATTTTTTGCGTGGGTGGAACTCGTGGGCACGCTCTATCTGGTCGCCACGCCGATCGGCAACCTTGAAGACATCACGTTGCGCGCGCTGCGGGTGCTGCGCGAGGCGCCGCTGATCGCCGCCGAAGACACGCGCCACACGCGCAAGCTGCTCGCCCATTTCGGCATCTCGACCCCCACCATCAGCTACCACCAGCACAGCCCCCAGGCCCGGCGCGAACAGGTGCTGGCGGCGCTCGCCGCCGGCGATGTGGCGCTGGTGACGGATGCCGGCACGCCCGCGCTCTCCGATCCCGGCCAGGAGCTGGTGCGCGGCGCCCTCGCCGCCGGCTATCCTGTCGTGCCGCTGCCCGGCCCGGCGGCGGCGATCAGCGCGCTGGTGGCCTCAGGCCTACCCACCGACGCTTTCACCTTTCTCGGCTTTCTGCCGCGCAAGAGCGCCGCGCGCCGCGCCGTGCTGGAACGCTTCCGCACCACGCCGGAGACCCTGGTACTCTACGAGGCGCCGCACCGCCTGAGCGCCACGCTAGCCGACCTGCGCGGCGTGCTGGGCGACCGCGAAATCGCGGTGGCGCGCGAGCTGACCAAGCTGCACGAAGAGTGGCTGCGCGGGCCGGTCTCGCGCATCGAGGAGCACTATGCCGGCGAGGCGGAGCCGCGCGGCGAGTATACGCTGGTGGTCGCGGGGGCAGCGCCGGGGAGCGAGCGCGCCGCGCCAGCCGCGGGGAGTGACGTGGCGCGGGCGGAGGCCGCGCGCGAGCGCCTGCGGGTGCTGCTGGCCGAGGGACTGGGCACGCGCGAGGCGGCCGCGCGGGTGGCGCGCGAGCTGGGCCTTACACGCCGCGAGGTCTACCGGCTGGCGCTTACGCTCGCGGACGAGTGATCGCGCCTCACGCGCTGCTGCCAATGGCGGCGAGCTGGGCGGCAAGCGCATGCTCAGACGCATCGGCTCGTGGCAGCCGCGGCGACATCTGGTGTGCGAGGTCGTTGGCTGCCAGCAGCACGCCGAAGCGATAGAGGTACCACGCCGCCCGATCGGCCGGCGCTGGGTTGGCGGCGGAGCCGCCTGGTGTGACCACCGCGAGGCAGCCCTGCGCCGGATTGGGCGCTGAGATGAAGCGCGCCGTCGCGTAGTTTGAGACCACGGCGGTCGGTCCGACGTAGTCCGGCATCGCCGCGCAGCCCGGCTCGACGAGCGAGGATGAGCCGCTCCCAGCAATCGTGCCGATCACTTCGTTGAACGGGCGCAGGATAGCGCCTGCGTCTGGTCCAGTCAGGGATTGCGCATGCCACGTCAAGCCGTTCCAACTGAGCGCGAAGAGCAGCGGGAACTCGGCAATCGCCAGGCCACCCGGCGAGATCGGAGCATCGGTGGCAACGCCGCGGCCGGTAAGGGTGACGATATCCCACCCCAACCGCGCGAAGGCGACGACGTACCACGTTTGTTTGCCTACAGGCACCCCCGCCGACTGAAGCGGTTGCAGCGTGAGCGCGCCCAAGGTACACAACTGCGCGCAGTTCTGCGGCGTGAACGGGCAGATGTCGCTCAATTGGCAGGATGCGCCTACACCGCCCGTAGGACGTGCCGTCGCCAGGTCAAGCGTGAACCGCAGCGTCGCGCGGAGAGGCTGAGTGGCCACGGTGTCGAAGAGGGAAGGACCATCGCCCGCGACATAGGCTTCACCGGGCTGCACGACATCCGAGAGATCTGAGGTCGCGGCGCGTAGACCGCCGAGCACGGCCGCCTGCGGGGCTACGGGCAGCGTCGCCAGCGATTCGTCGAGCAGCACCAGATTCACCGCCGGCTGCGAGGGCTGGTTGCCGTAGTACGACGCCCGTGAACAGGTGTTGCTCGCCGAATACGGCACGGAGAGCAGGCAGCGCTGCGGGAGAAAAGGGTCGGCGTGCCACTCCAACTGATGCAGGCCCCGTGGGAGCGCAAGCGGCGGGTCGTACCCGATCCACGGCGGCGTAACAACGTGCCCATCCAACGAGACCGCCGTCCAGGGAACGCTCGCCGAGAAATAGAAGCGGTCGCTGCCAGGCGCCAATGTCTCGCTCGGCGTTGGCGCGAATGCATGCAGCGAGCTTTCGGCTCCAGTCCGGAGGGCGGGAACCAGGGTCACGAGGAGCAGCACCGCGAGCAGCACCGCGAGCAGCACCGCGGCAGCCGCGCCAGCGCCGCGCGTCGCACGCCAGCGCCAGGTGTGGCGCGCATCGAGCTGCTGAGTTGATAGTCGTGACCTGCCAGAGCCGTTCATGACACTCCAGCCACGTCGCGTGCGGGCCGTGCGCTCTGGCTGCCGCGTTTGCCCCACTATCCCGGGGGTTCTCCGTACTCCTCGCCGTCCACGCCGAGGCTGCGCTGGTACTGTTCGGGCACGTCGGTGGGGGCGAAGCCCTCGTTATAGAGGCCGATGCGCACCAGGTACTTGAGCGACATCAGACGCCGCCGTGCCTGCGCTTCGTCGCCGCCCAGCGCGCCGGAGGCTGCCGCCGGCTGCTGCGGCGCCGGAGTGGACGCCGCGTGCGCCGGAAATACCCACGGGCGCGCGTACGTCGGGTCTTGGGTTGGTGGGGTCGGGGGAACAATAGGACGGGTCGGCGTGCCAGAGCGGGGAGCAGGCCGCGGATCAGCCGGCGCCGCATGCTTGCGGCGGTTCGGGTCGGCGGTGGCGAGGGCCGTGCGTCGCGGGCGCAGCCGGTGAGCGTCGTCGAGCCAGCTTCCTGACTGCTGCGTGTTCATTCGTCCGTCGCGGGGAGATGCCTCAGCGCCGAGCTTCCGCTCGCCAGGGGCCAGCGAGGTCAGCGCCGCCCGCAGCCGCGTCGCCAGGCGGGAGAGGAGATTGGCGAGCCGTTTCGTGAGGCGCTGCACGAGCATAGAGGGCACCCTCGCTGTTCCGTGGCGATCCGACACGCAGCCGAAGTCAGAGCTGACGTCGCTTCCAGCACGCCCTGACCGCCCCCACACCGCGCCCGCTACTTCCCCTCGGTACAACAAAACTGTAGCATACGTCTGGGATGAGCGTCAATTGACGAAGCGCGGGAAGCCCGTCGGACGCCCATGCTCCAGCGGCGGTCATGCTGCACGGAGATACGCCGGAGCGTGACACCGGCGCCGCGTTGGTCGGGCACCGAGGAGGAGTCGGATGGATGCGCGGCGCGCCAGTGCGCTGGCATGTCCGATGGCGGCACTCACACTCAGGTGCCAGCATAAACGCTGCCAATATCGGCTCACGCCGCATGCCAGAGGTCAATCTCATCGGCAAACGCCATCGCCGCCTTCGGCCAGCGCGTGGTCGCGGCCGGTCTCAATAACGGTGATTGCTTGCGAGCGTATGGCCGCGCGTGGCATAATTGGGGACGCCCCGCCACGCATCGTGAAGCGAGGTGCCGGGCAGCGGCAGCGGTATCTGGCAGATGCCGAGCAAGCATCTGGGCTCGCGCCGCGCCGTCGTTTGTCGTCCACTGCCACCCACCGATTGCGTCATACGAAAGTCTGCCAGCAAAGGGGGCATCCTGTGGAAGAAGACGAGATCGGAACCTCACGTGCGCTCGGCCACACCGACTACGTCGCCTGTGTGCGCTGCGGGCGCTCCACTCCCAGGCACGAAGCCGCCCTGGTGCAGGGCGACGCACTCGAAGACAACTCGGAGTACGAATATCTCTGCGCCGCCTGCCAGCAGGCGCTGGCCGACGGCGAGGTAGACCTGCCGATCACCCCGGCCTAGCCTGGTCTGGTCTGGTCTGATCTGCTCGATCGGAGAAGTTGATCGGAAGCTCGATGCGCGGCGCAAATGCCCGCGTCGGGGCGCCGGCTCCTTCGGCAGCGTAGGTGACCGTATAGGGGCGCTGGCTCCCTTCGGTGCCTGCGTAGGGGCGTCCGGTGGACGCCCGGCCTGAGGGCCGATCTCCACGAGAATGAGGAGGATCCGCGATGCGCGTGCGCTATGTCGCCGATGTCTACAGCTTTGGTGGCCCCGAGCAGAGTCTCGATCGCCACTATCGCGAGCTGCGCGACGAGCTGTTAGGCCAGGGCCGCCACTACGCCCTGCCGCATCACGCCGTCACCTGGCGCCCGCCGGCCGACATCCACGAGACCACCGACGCCATCGTCGTCAAGCTGGAGCTGGCGGGCATGCATGAGGAGCAGTTGGAGATCACGGTCTACGAAAACGGGCTGGTGGTCAGCGGCCGGCGCGACGACGATGCCAAGCTGGACGATTGCCTCTGCTTCCACGAGGCGCAGGTCCACTATGGTCCGTTCCGTGCTGAGTTTCGCCTGCCGGTGCCGGTTGAGCGCGAGGACGCGGCCGTCAGCTACGAGCGCGGCTTTCTGCGCATCCGCCTGCGCAAGGCCGTCGCCGCCGACCAGCCCGAGCCGCGCGAGCCGTCGATCCTCGCCCGTGGCACGAGCGGCGCCTTCACCTCCGACGCCGCCCCAGCGACCGTCTCCGGCGGTGTGCTCCTCGCCGCGGTTCCCGGCAAGCCGAACCGCACGTCCACTGGCCGAAGCGAGGGGTAGATGTTCGACGACGACAACCTGCCTGGGCAGCCGCCGCGCGACGATCAATCGGACGACAGCACTGCGCGCGAGGATGGCACGCAGCCTCCAAACGAGCCGCCCGCCGAGGAGACCCCACACGCGGAGGAGGCACTGCCTCCTGCTGAGAAGCCAGCCCGCGCGCCGGATGAGGCACATGTGGCAGATCTGGCGGATGTACCCGACGAGGCGCCCGACGTGTCGGAGGCGCCCACGACGGTGATCGCCGCGGTGCCCACGCCTGCCCCTGACGTGCCCGACGTGCCCACGCCTGCCCCTGACGTGTCCGACGTGCCCACGCCTGCCCCTGACGTGTCCGACGTGCCCACGCCTGCCCCTGACGTGTCCGACGTGCCGGATGCGCCGGCGTCCGAACCCGCACCCACCGCCGAAGCGGAGGACGACGAGGATCGCCTCGATCTGCCCGACGAGCTGCCTATCCTACCGCTCAAAGATACCGTCGTCTACCCCTTCGCCGTGACGCCGCTGGGCGTGGGCCGCGAGCGCTCGATCCGCTTGATTGACGAGGCCATGCGTGGGCCGCGGCTGGTGGGGCTGGTGGCGCAGAAGTCCGAGGAAGTGGACGAGGCCGGCCCCGACGACTGCTTCGGCGTGGGCACGGTGGCGCGCATCGCGCGCATGATCCGCATGCCCGACGGCATCCGCATCATCGTGCAGGGGCTGGAGCGCATCGCGATCGACGAGTGGACCGCCGAGCAGCCGTTCCTCAAGGCGCGCTGCCACGTGCTGCCCGAAAGCGTGCCCAACGACCTGGAGATTGAGGCGCTCAAGCGCACGGCCATCGACCTCTTCCAGCGGCTCGTCAACCTGGTGCAATACCTGCCCGACAACCTCGCGCTGACGGCGATGAACCTCGACGGCGCGCTGCAAGTGGTCTATTTGATCGCCAGCACGGTGCAGATGGACCTTGAGCTGCGCCAGGAATTGCTGGAGCTGGACTCGGTGCGCGCTAAGCTGGAGAAGGTCAATACCTTCCTCGGCCGCGAGCTGGAGCTGCTGGAGCTGGGCAAGAAGATCCAGAACCAGGCGCAGGAGGAAATGGGCAAGGCGCAGCGCGAGTACTTCCTGCGCGAGCAGCTCAAGGCGATCCAGAAAGAGCTGGGCGAGGAGAGCGACGACATCGCCACCGTCAACGACCTGCGCGAGCAGATCGAGCAGGCGGGGATGTCGGAGGAGGCGCTGGCCGAGGCGCAGCGCGAGCTGGGCCGGCTGGAGAAGATTCCCAGCGCCTCGCCCGAATACTCCGTCATCCGCACCTATCTGGAGACGCTGATCGGCCTGCCGTGGAGCAAGAGCACCAGCAAGCCGATTGACGTGCCTTACGCACGCCAGGTGCTCGACGAAGACCACTACGACCTCGACAAGGTCAAAGACCGCATCGTGGAGTACCTCGCCGTGCGCCAGCTCAAGGAGCAGCGCCAGGGCAGCGAAACCGGCGGCGATGGCACCGGGACGCCCGCCAGTCCACTCACCAGCCGCGAGCCGATCCTGTGCTTCGTCGGGCCGCCGGGCGTCGGCAAGACCTCACTGGGCCACTCCATCGCGCGCGCGCTGGGGCGCCAGTTCGTGCGCCTCTCGCTGGGCGGCATCCGTGACGAGGCCGAGATCCGCGGCCACCGCCGCACCTACGTCGGCGCGCTGCCGGGGCGCATCATCGCCTCGCTTCGCCGCGCGGGCACCAACGATCCGGTCTTCATGCTGGACGAAGTGGATAAGGTCGGCACCGACTGGCGCGGCGACCCCTCCTCGGCGCTGCTGGAGGTGCTCGACCCGGAGCAGAATCACTCCTTCCGCGACAACTATCTCGACCTGCCCTTCGACCTCTCGAAGGTCATGTTCATCGCCACCGCCAACGCGCTCGACCCGATCCCGGCGCCACTGCGCGACCGCATGGAGATCATCGAGCTGTCGGGCTACACCGAGGAGCAGAAGCTGCACATCGCGCGGCGCTTCCTGCTGCCCAAGCAGCTCGCCGCCAACGGCCTGCGCGCGGATGAGGTCAGCATCGGCGACGACGCCATCGCGGCGATCATGAGCGACTACACCCGCGAGGCCGGCGTGCGCAACCTGGAGCGCGAGATCGGCGGCGTGCTGCGCAAGATCGCCAAGCGGCTGGCCGAGGGCGAGAGCGGGCCGATCACCGTCACGCCGGAGATGGTGCGCGAGCTGCTGGGCCGGCCGCGGCACTACAACGAGGTGGCCGAGCGCATTGATCGCCCCGGAGTGGTCACCGGCATGGTCTGGACGCCGGTGGGTGGCGACATCATCTTCGTCGAGGCGGCGCTGGTGCGCAGCCACGACCCGCAGCTCACGCTCACCGGCCAGCTCGGCGACGTGATGAAAGAGTCGGCGATGACGGCGCTGACCTTCGTGCGCTCCAACGCTGGGGCACTGGGCATTGACGAGCGGCTCTTCGAGGATAACGGCGTGCACGTGCATGTGCCGGCGGGCGCGATCCCCAAGGACGGCCCCTCGGCGGGCGTCACCATCATGACGGCCATCGTCTCGCTGGCGCGCGGGCTGCGCGTGCGCTCCGACGTAGCGATGACCGGCGAGATCAGCCTGCGCGGCAAGGTGCTGCCGATCGGTGGGCTGAAGGAGAAGGTGCTCGCCGCCCACCGCGCCGGCCTCACGACGGTGATCTTCCCCGCGCGCAACGAGCCGGACCTCGAAGACCTGCCCGAAGACCTGCGCCGCGAGATGACCTTCGTGCCGGTGGACGACGCGCGCGACGTGCTGACCACCGCGCTCGAAGGCGCGCCCGCGTTCCGTGCGCTCGGCCCGGCACCAGTCCCGGAGCGCAGCGACGGCCGCGCGGGCATGGTGGCGACGCCGGGAACGCAGATGCAGGCGTAAGCGCTAGCGCCCTTGCTCCATGACGCGGCGGAAGTAGCCGGCGATCTCGTCGTCGCTCAGCGCGAACGCCGCGTCGCCCACCGACAGCTCGAACATACAGTAGCCGGGCAGCTCGCAGCCGCGCAGTCCCCGTGCGAGGGCGACCCGCTCCTCGCGCGCGATGGCGGCGATCGCGTCCATCAGGCGCTCGGCGTCGCCGCGCAGGTAGACGTGCATCATGTGCGTCTGCGGCGGATCGGGCTTGAGGAGAATGCCCGGCAGCGGCGAGAGCGCCCGCGCGATTGCCAGCGCCCGCTCGTGGTACGCCGCGAAGCGCCCCAGTCGCTCGCGCAGGCCGTGCCGTGCCGCCAGCACGTAGGGCGCGAGGCTGCGCAGATTGCCGCCGTGGCGCCTCTGCCACGCGCGAGCCTCGGTCACGAACTCCGCCGGCCCCAGCAGCATGGCGCCCGAGATGCCGCCGATGCCCTTGTAGAACGAGACATAGACCGTGTCAAAGAGCGCCGCCACCTCGGCGTACGAGCGGCCGTAGTATGGCGCCGCCTCCCACAGCCGCGCGCCGTCCATGTGGACGCCCGCGCCACGCTCGCGCGCCCAGGCGGTCTGCGCCACCAGGTCGTCCCACTCCGGCAGTTGGCCGCCGATCTCACGCTGCGGCAGCTCCAGCAGCAGCGCCGCGACCGGCTCGGCGACGTGGCTCAGGTCGTCGAGCGTCAGCAGGCGATGGCTCTCGCCCACCAGACGCGCGCGGAGGCCGTGCAGGCGCTGGTAGCCGTGCTCTTCGTGCAGCTCCAGGTGACAGGTGGGGTGAAAGGCAACCACGTTGCGGCCGGTACGCTCGCTCCAGATGCGCAGCGCGATCTGCTGCGCCATCGTGCCGCTGGGCATGAAGACCGCCGCCTCCTTGCTGAGCAGGCCGGCGACCTCGTGCTCGAAGTCTTCGATCAGCGCGCCGCTGCCGTACACGTCGTCGGTCTCGCCTTCGCCCGCCTCGGCGGCCAGCGCTTCCATCGTCGCACGGAGCGAGAGGCGGCCATGCCCGCTGAGCCACCGCTGGCAGCCGTCGAAGATCGCGCGCCGCTCGCGCTGCCGCTCCTCGTCAGCGCCCTTTGCCGCCGCCGCTTCCTGTGTTGTCGTGCCCTGTGCCGCTGATGCCATCAAATGCGCTCCATTTCGTCGCGGCGCTCGTCACGCACCGTTCGTTCGCCGTCCCGTGATTGTATCATCCGCGCCGCGTCGGCTACACTTCATGGACGTGACAATGGAGACTATTGCGCCACGCCGCGCAGGGAATGAGGAGTTTCATTTCGATGCAGCCGACCAATGCCGCTTCTACGCCAAACACCACATCGGCGCCACCGCGCTTGATGACCATCTTCGCTCATCCTGACGACGAGACGTTTAGCATGGCGGGCACCATCGCGCGCGCGACCGCTTCGGGCCATCCCGTGGCCATCGTCTCGGCCACGCGCGGCGAGGTGGGCGAGATCGCACGCCCGGAGCTGGCGACCAAAGAGAACCTGGGCCAGGTGCGCGAGCGTGAGCTGCGCAACGCGGCGGCGGAGGTTGGCGTGCAGGACGTGTCGTTCCTCGACTACATTGACGGCCAGCTTGCCGAGGCGGACGTACATGAGGCAGTAGGGCGCGTCGTGCGCCAGCTCCGCCGCTTCCGCCCCGACGTGATCGTGACCTTCGCGGCCAACGGCGGCTACGGCCACGTAGACCACATGGCGATCCACCGCCTGACACTGGCCGCGGTGGAGGCAGCGCCTAACGCGGGCGCCTACTCAGAGCAGATCGCCGAGGGGCTTGCGCCGCACCGCGTGCGCAAGGTCTACTTCGGCGCCATGCCGCGCGAGCGCATGCTACAGATGGTGGAGGAGGCACGCAAGCAGGGCGGCGACTTCATCCCTGGCGGCAACGCGGCGACGATCCCGCTCGAAGAGATGGGCACGCCGGAGGCCGAGATCACCACGCGCATCGCGCTGTCCCCAGAGGAGTTCCAGCGCAAGCTGGCGGCCGCCCAGCATCACGCGACGCAGCTCCCCGAGGAGAATCCCTGGACCCGCGCGACCCCCGATCAGCTCTATCAGTTCATGGGCAGCGAGTTCTTCGTGCTCGCCCCGCCGCCGCTCTCCGACCGCACTTACCCCACGCCCGAGACGGACCTCTTCGCCGGCCTATGAGCGCAGGAAGGGCATTGATATGCAGCACCGGCCGCTCGGGCGCGCGGGATTCGACGTGCCGGTCGTCGGCATGGGCACCTGGCGCACCTTCAATGTGACGGCACCCGCCGCGATAGACGCGCGGCGCACGGTGGTAGACGCCGCCCTGCGCGATGGGGTGAGCTTCTTCGATTCGTCGCCGATGTACGGCGCGGCGGAGCGGGTGCTGGGCGCGGCGCTCGACGGCCGGCGCGACCGGGCGCTGGTGGCGACGAAGGTCTGGACGTCCGATACGGCGCAGGGCGAGCGCCAGATCGCCAATGCGCTCGGCTACTTCGGCGGCCGGGTAGACCTGTACCAGATCCACAATCTGGTCGCCTGGAGTACGTGGCTGCCTGTGCTGGAGCGCCTGCGCGATGGCGGACAGGTGCGGGCGATTGGTGCGACACACTACGCAGCGAGCTCCTTCCCAGAGCTGCGCGTGGTGATGGAGACCGGGCGCATCGCGGCGATCCAGGTTCCCTACAACCCGCTGGAGCGCGAGGTCGAGCGCGAGATTTTGCCGCTGGCCGATGCGCTCGGCCTGGGCGTGGTGGTGATGCGGCCCTTCGCGGAGGACGCGCTGATGCGCAGGCCACCCCCACCCGATGCGCTCGCGCCGCTCCACGCCTTCGGCGTCACCACCTGGGCGCAGGCGTTGCTCAAGTGGGTGCTCAGTGATCCGCGCTGCTCGGTGGCGATCCCCGCGACGACGAGCCAGGCGCACGTTGCCGAGAACGCCGCGGCAGGCAATCCCCCGTGGCTTGGCCCAGACGAGCGCGCCTACGTGCAGCGCCTGGCGGAAGCGGCGAGATAGACACACGCCGGTCAGGTGTCCTTGCATTGCCCGCTACCGCTGGCCCGATTCAGCTCAAAACTGCGCCCTGAGCATCCTCGCCCGCCGCGCGGCACATCCACTCCACGAAGTCGCGCCCAATTTCCATGATTGTGGAGTGGGAGCGTGTAACATCGTGGGTTGGAGATGCCGCACTGGTGGCTGTGGCGGCATCCGCAGGGAGCGAGAGGAGGTCGGAGCATGCGCCGGCGGCGGGCACATGGGAACGCGGACGGACGGGTGATTGCCGTGAAGGACGAGCTGGTGGACCAGCATGTTCGCTGGGTTGCCATGCTCCAGGACCAGGCGGTGCCCGTCTACCGCTGGGTGTACATGCATGTAGGCAATCGCGAGCAGGCCGAAGCGCTGACGGTACATGTTCTTGATGAGGCAGCGCATGAGGAGCCAGCGGAAGCGATGACGGACAAGGCCGCGCGCGAGCGGCTGTTCACGATCGCGCGGGCGGTCGTCACGGACGAGCTGCGCGCATTCTACGGTGCGGCGGCCGGGGTGGCCCTGGAACGCATGCAGCGTCTGCCTGTGGAGGACGTGGACTCGATGACGACCGACGATCCTGATCGCGCGAACCTGCCGGCGGCACGCATGCACCAGCTCTTGTCGCGCCTGCCGGCCCGCGAGGCCGAGGTGCTCACGTGCCGCTTCTTGCTGGGCTACCCCATCGATCGCACGGCGGCGCAGTTGCATCTGAGTGTGGCGGAGACGATGGCGCTGCAGTTCGTGGCGCTCACGCACGCCAGCCAGCTCGATGCTACGGAACACGGGCAGGTGACGGCGCCATCACCGGCGCTGGAAAAGTGCGGCTGCTGTTAGGGCCTGCGCACCGGCGCGGGCGTCGCGGCCAGCAGGCGCCGCATCTCTTGCGCCTCCGGCTCGATGCCCAGCCGCTCGAAGCCGTCGAGCGCCTCGTTTGCCCGGCGGCGCATCTCGGCGTCGTGGTGCCGCGCCTGCTCCAAAAAGGCGAACGAGCGGTTGTAGAGCGCGACGCGGCGGCGGTCGTCCAGACGCAGCGCCGCCGGCAGGCCGTCGCGCAGCAGGCGCTCGGCCGCGTCCAGGTCGCCCTCGCGCAGCGCGATGTCGGCCAGCGTGTTGATGAGGTGCGCCACGGGCTGGCTCCAGCCGAGGACCTGCGTGTTGCGCAGCGCCTGCTGGCAATACTCCCTGGCGCGCGGATAGTCGCCCAGCTCCAGATAGGCCAGCGCGCGATAACGGGGGATGTGGATCATCAGGCTGGCACGCTCGCGCTCGTCGGGGCCGTCGTGCTCCAGCAGCTCCTCTGCCCGTGCTAACCACCACAGCCCGCTGGCGTAGCGCTTCTGCCGCAGGCGCAGCGACGAGCACGGCGTGACCAGCGAGAACGCCGAGATGGCTGGCTCGCGCCGCCGCAGATGCGCCAGCCGCGCCAGGTGGCGCACCGCCTCGCTCAGGTGCTCCGCGCGGCCCATCTGGACCAGCGCCCAGCTCTTGCTTGAGAGCGCGCTGCCCATCGTGATCCAATCCGCGCGCTGCTCCGCCGCCGCGATCAGCCAGTCGCACCAGGTCAAGGCATCGGGCCAGTAGCCCAGCATGTACGCCACCTGCTCCACGCGGTCGTCGTGCCAGAAGCCCTTGACGTCGTCGTAGCTGCCATGCGCCGCGCACCAGGCGACGGCGGTCATCAGATTGGTCCACTCGTCGCGCATTAGGTCGATCGGGATCGCCCACTGCGTGCGGTCGCTGCCGGAGTTGCGCTCGGCGAAGCCACGGTACCAGCCGACCCACCGGACGCGCGCCTGCGCCACCCAGTCGCGCGCCTCGTCCTCGGCCGCTTGAGCCGCCGCGAAGGCGCGTGTCAGCGGATGGATGCGATAGCGCGACGTGCCGTCGTGCTCGGTGCCGGCCTCGGAGGCTTCCGCATGGGCGGGTGATGGCGCGCTCTCGTGCGGCTCCAAGAGCGACGTGAGTACGAGCCGATCGAGCGCGGCGTTCAGGTCGTCGTCGCCCAGCCCGGCGGTCGCGCCGAGCGCCGCCTTGCTCGCCGAATCGGCGAAGAACGACATCGTCAGCAGCACGCGCCGCGCGTCGGCGCTCAGCGCCGACCAGTGCCAATCGAAGAGGCTGGCGAAGATGTCGCCGACCGATCGGCTAGCGGCATGCAGGTCCGCGACGACCTCCGCGAGCTGCCGATGCCCGCCCTTGAGGTAGCCCATCGCCATGCCCAACGCGCGCGGGCTGCCGTGCGCCGCCCGCGCCAGCTCCAGCAGGTCCTCGTCGGGTGCGGGCGCCAGCTTCGCCAGACCAAGGCGCTGTGCGTGGCGGCGGATCAACTCCAGCGCCTCCGGCTCGTCCAGCCCGCCGAGATGGATGGTCCAGCCGCTGCGGAGCTGGCCGTCGCGGCTGGTGATCAGCACCTTGCTTGGCTCCGGGACCCGGTGCATCCACGCCAGCAGCGCGGGATCGTCAATCGTCTCGAAGTTATCCACCACCACCAGCGTGCGATGGGTGCGCAGGAGCTGGTCTACGGCGGCCTGCCGTGCGTCGTCGGGGAGCTGCGGAATGTAGGGGTAGTCCAGCACGCGCGCGATGGTGTTGTGGACCTCGCCGAGCCACAGCTTCTTCTCCAGCCGGTCGCGCGCCGAGGTCCACGCCACCGCCTGAAAGGGCCGCTCCAGCGCCGCAGTGCGGCCGGCGAGCGCGCGCCGCGCGGCGGTGATGGCAAGCGTCGTCTTGCCGCTGCCGCCCAGCCCCTCAATCGTCACCACCGGCCACGGAGAGGCCAGTCCCTCCAGCACGCGGGCCAGCTCCGCCTGACGGCCGATGAACTCGCCGTGCAGCGGCGGCAGGTTGTGGTCGGCATGCGGTGCCTGGCGCTGGCCGTCTGGATGGCGCGCCTGGGGGAACAGCTCACCCAGCAGCGCCTCCTGGTCGGGGTAGCGCCCTTGAAGTAGGAAGCTGTGCGCCCATTGGACTGGCATGCGCCCATTGGCGACACAATAGCGCGCGAGGAACGCAATCTGCTCCACCTGGCGCGGCACGTAGCCGCGGCGCCATCCCTGCACCGTCCACGCTTTGAGGCGCAGCTCGCGGACGATCTCGGCGTCCACGGCACCCAGCGTCTTGTGGTGGCGCTTGGCGACGCTGGAGAGTCCTTCGCTCAGCAGCGCGCCGAACCGTTCGTTGCGCATGGACCGCCCCGCGGCGCGTACCGCACACGCCGCCGCGGCCGCACCGTGGCGCGTTCGGCGGAGCGCCCGCACGTTCCCGCACGCCCGCGCGCGGTGAGGCCCAATCGCCCAGGATTGTATGCTGTGCGACCGATGACCGCAAGTCAGAGCGGGGACCTCACTCCCTGGCCTCCTCTCCCGCGGGCGAGGGGGGAATCAGAGCGCGACCTCGATGCCGATCCCCAGCGCCCGCGCGCGCTCGTAGGCGAGCTGCGCCACGGCCACGTCCTGCGCCGCGCTGCCCACCGACTTGAAGAGCGTGATCTGGTCGCGCTCCGTGCGACCGGGAGCGCGCCCCAGCACGACCTCTCCCAGCTCGGCGGCGACGTGATCGGGGCCGATCAATCCCTCGGCGCGAGCCAGCAGCAGATCACCCGCCTCGGCCTCCGCCGCCACCCGTGCATCCACCACCACCCGCGCCCGCGCCACCGTCACGCCCGGTACCTCGCGCATCCGGGGCGTGTAGGAGCCGATGGCGTTGATGTGCGTGCCTAGCCGCAGGTCCGCGTCGGCGAAGATCGGCTCGCTCGCGGCGGTCGCGGTGCAGACAACGTCGGCCTCGGCCAGCGCGTGAGCGGCGGTATCCGCCACGCGCACGTCGGCAGGAATCGGGGAACCGGCGGCGCGCAGCCGCTCGGCCAGCGCCTCGGCGTGCGTGCGGGTGCGATTGACGAGCCACACGCACGTGATGGGCCGCGCGGCGCAGACCGCCGCGACCTGCTCCGGCGCCTGCGCACCCGCGCCGAAAACGGCCAGCGTGCGCACATCCTCGCGCGCCAGCAGCCGGGTTGCCACGCCCGACGCCGCCCCTGTGCGCAGCGCCGTGAGCCAGCCGCCGTCCATCAGCGCCAGCGGCCGCCCATCCGTCGTATCGTAGAGCACCACCAGCGCGGCGATGGCCGGAATGCCGCGCTCGGCGGGGTTGCGCTCAAAGAGCGTCAGCGCCTTCACGCCCAGCGCCGGGTGTCCACCGGACGTGGCGAGCGGGCGTCCACCGGACGCCCCTACGGATTCTGCCTCCCCCTCGCCCGATAGGTGTAGCGGCGACACCCGCGTCGCCTCTGCCTCCCCCTCGCCCCGCAGGGAGAGGGGGCTGGGGGGTGAGGACCCGCCCGCCAGGTATGCCGGCATTACCAGCAGCAGCCCATCGTGCTCAGGGACGGCGACGTGCGGGCGCTGCGGCACCGCCGCGCGGCCGGAGGAGAGCTGAGCGAAGGCATCCGCCACAGCATCCAGCGCCTCCGGCATCGTCACCGCACGTTGGAGGTCCGCCGTGGAGAGCACGAGCATGAGAGCGCCCTCCTCTCGCACCCCACGTGCGCCGGGCCTGGGCGTGCGCGCCGGAGCATGCCCTGCGCAATGTGCGAGAACGTACCCAGTATAGCACCGTGCAGGCGGCGGTGTGGCCGGCATCATAGACAGGGCACATGTCCGCCGCGCTACCGGCCTCCGTCACTATGCCAAAGTTGGCGTCTAACATCGGGCGCCCGCTGGCTGAATAGCAGGACAATGCGGCCGGTGGGGCGAACGAAATGCCGCGCGGTGCGATATACTGAGTGGCGCTTCGGGCGCCGGGGTATCTGCGTGGCGTGCGCGCCGGAGCAGCACGCCACGCAGTGCGGGACCAGCGTGCTCTACTACTCGGCACCGCGATCTTTACGGTGCGCGCGTTGGCCGCCGATGCGCCCAATGCGCGAGTAGTGCTCGGTGCCGAGGTTGCGCTTGGTGGATTCGCCACCGAGGCGGCCAATCTCGGTGTAGAAGCTCGATCCATGGCGCTCGCGGACTGTAGACCCACCCTTGGAGCCGATGCGGCTGTAGAACTCGCGGCCATACTTGTTGCGCGCCGCGGTGCCGCCGCGCTTGGCGGCCTCGGTGCCAGGGCGCGGGCCTGGCTTGCGCCGGACGGGCTGTCCGTTGGCGCTCTGGTGGGCGGATGGGGTCGAGTGCTGCTCGGTCACGTTCGAGGATCCTTTCTGGCAAAGACAGCGAAGCGAGCGAGCCGCGCTTGGCTGCCGAACGCCCTGAGGCCGTTCCGCGGATGCGGGCGTGGGGCGTAGGGTAGCGATGTGACCGCGGCGGGTGTCGTTTTCTGTACGCCTGTCTGAAGAATACGAGCGAAGAGGTGATCATCAACGCGCCGAATGTCGCAAACGTAGAAGATTGCCGGCCAGTTGACCGGCTTCTCGACCGATTGAGGCACTTATCGTACGCATTCATCGCGATTCCTCGCGCTGGTAAGGACTACGAGCATGACTGACAATCCTGCGGCAGAAGGAGCCGAGCAGGGGCGACTCTATGGAACCCAGCGGGCAGCAAAGCTGCTCGGCCTGCACCGCTCGACGCTCAATGTGGCGGTGCGCAGGTGCCTGCTGATCCCCGACGAGCGGACGCCGGGCGGCCATCTGCGCTTTCGCCGCGAGACGCTGGAAGCCTTCCGCGCGCGGCTTGCCGGCTGCCCGGCGACGGGCGGCGGTGGCACGACGGCGCCGCTGCTCCTGCTGGCCAAACTCTGCGGCCTGCTTGCGCACGACGTGGCGCCTGACGCGCTTGCCGCTCAGGTCGTCACAGGCGTGCCGCGTACGCTGCCGGGCATCACGATGTGTACCGTGGCGTGCGTAGTGGCCGAGCCGAATGATCGCCTCGCCCTGCGTGTCATCGCGCAGTCGCAGCTGCCCGACGAGGTATGGGCGCGCTTCGAGCAGCTCAAGACCACGTTCAAGTTCGCCGTCACCACGGTGCTGCGCACGCTCGGCCCCGAGTATTGTGAGGATACCTCCGTGGCGCCATTGCACACCGGCACGCTGGAGCTCCAGCGCATCTGGCCGCTGGGCAACTACGCCGCGCTGCCGGTGGTCGCGGGCGAGCGCCCCGTGGGTGCCCTGATCTGTGCTGGCCCCGTCCCACGGCCCTTCACCGAGCACGACCAGGCGTTGCTGGGTGCTGTGGCCGATCTGCTCTCCGTCGCCCTCGCGCGCCAGAGCAAGGTCACGGCCAGTTGATCTGCCCGGCTCGACGGCAATAAACAATGGATGTTGACACTCGCGCTGCTTTACGGGGGGGATGAGAGCAAAGCGCCACAATGCGGTCGCGGAAGGGCTCGCGGGCGTGGCAGGCGGCGTGCTTGGACTCCTCGTGCTGGCGTACCTGCTGTTCGCCCCGATCCTGAAGGATGGCGCCGTCATTATCCGGGGCGGCGCCGCGACAACCTCTACGGCCTACGCTTCCGCTGCCCAACACGGTCTGCCCATCTATTACGTGGCGTTCTTCGCCATGCTGGCGATCGTGCTGGCCGGCGTCGCGCTCTCTGCCTCCGCCGATGCCCGCACACATCGTGCTGGTTGGCGTCGCCTGCTGATCGCGCTCGTGGGCGCGCAGGTGCTGTTGGTGGTGCTGCTGCTCGACGCGGCCCTCGATTATCTTCCACCTCACCTAACCGCCGCCACGCTCTGGAATGCGCTCTCCGCCACCGGCGGTGTCATCCTGCTCCCCAGCCTCGTGCTGGCGCTCGTCGCGGTACTATTCGCCCGACAGCAGCACAGCCGTGGGGGTACGGCGGCAGGCTAGAGTTGCGGACACCTCGCCGTCTGGGCCGCTATCTGCTACGATCACGCTGGACGCGATGAGTGCGAGCCGCGTGGGAGGGCATTATGGCTGCAGCGGCGGGGATCGTGATTGCCGGCGCCGGCATCGCCGGGGCTAGCGCGGCGGAAACCCTGCGGCGCGAGGGCTACGGCGGCCCCATCACCCTGATTGGCGCCGAGGCGCTGCCACCCTACGAGCGGCCGCCGCTCTCCAAGGAGTTCCTGCTGGGGCACGAGCCGGAAGGCAAGCTGTTCCCGCGCACCGAGGGCGAGTATGCCGCGCAAGGCATCGCGCTGCGTCTGGGCGAGCGGGTCACCAACCTCGACGCCGCCGCGCACGCCATCTCGCTGGCGAGCGGCGAGACCATCCCCTACGACCACCTGCTGATCGTCACCGGCAGTGAACCGCGGACGCTCGCCGTCCCCGGCGCCGCGCTGCCCGGCGTGCGCGTGCTGCGCACCCTCGCCCAGGCCCGCGCGCTGGCGGTCGAGATCCGCGAGACGGCGGCCACCGGCGGCCGGGTGGCGATCGCTGGAGCTGGCTTCATTGGTATGGAGGTGGCCGCGTGCTGCCGCCAGCTCGGGGCGGAGGTCACGGTCGTCGAGCCGTTGGGCGCGCCCATGGAGCGCGCGCTCGGCCCGGAGATCGGGGCCATGTTGGCGGAGTATCACCGGATGCGGGGCGTCGAGCTGCGTCTGGGCGAGGGCGTGGCTGCCTTCGAGGGCGAGGGTCGGGTCGCGGCGGTGGTGACGAGCGGCGGCGCGCGTATCCCCTGCGCGCTGGCGCTGGTGGCGGTCGGCGTGCGCCCGGCGGTTGAGTGGCTGCGCGGTTCCGGCCTGTCGCTGGAGGATGGCGTGCCGGTCAACGAGCGCTGCGAGACGGAGCTGGATGGCGTCTACGCGGCGGGCGATGTGGCGAGCTGGCCCTACGCGCCACCCGGCGGCGCGCTGCCCACTGAGCGCGTGCGCACCGAGCACTGGGATAACGCCCTACGCCAGCCGGAGGTCGCCGCGCGCAATCTGCTGGGCGGCAGCGCGGTCTACGCGCTGGTGCCCTACTTCTGGTCCGATCAGTACACGCTCAAGCTGCAAATGGTGGGCCTCGCGCGCCGCTGGGAGCGCCTCATCACGCGCGGCACACTGGAGGACGGCACGCTCGTCGCGTTCTATCTGGTGGGCGAGCGCATCGCGATGGCGCTGGCGGTCAATCGCCCGCGTGAGCTCGTGCCGCTCAAGCGGCTCGTGGGGACGGCGCCCGACCCCGCAGCGCTTGCCGACCCAGCCGTCGAGCTGCGCGCGCTGCTCGCTCGGCCGCGGTGAGCACCTCAGCACCATCGCAATGGAAGCACGCTGGCTGGCGGCACACTTGTTGCATATGGTCCCTCACTGCGGCGCCATGACCGCGCAATCATCCCTCTGGCGCAAGGACGAATTGAACGAGGCAACCTCCATGTGGGACCTGGCATTATCGGTGACGGGCCGCTGCCCGGAGTGCGGCGACGACCTGAGCGACACCATCCACCTGCGGGCGCCGTCCTCCTGGCTGGCGCGCTATTATACCGACGAGCGCCTGCGCCGCGGCATCGATCGCTCGATCGAGCGGCTCGTGCTGCAACGCCACGAGCGCGCCTGCGCGGGCAAGCGGGTGCGGCGCGAAGCGTTGGCCCTGCCCGCGTAGTTTCCGGGCGGTTGTCGTGCGTCCACCGGAAGCGCCTAGCATTCTGCCTGCCTGCCGCTTACCACGTCGGGGGTGAGGATACTTCCTCCTCCGCGTCCTCCGTACCTGTTTCATCCCCGCGGCCTGAGGCGAGAGAAGGCCAGACAGTGACGACTACTCCTGCCGCGCCTCCCACTCGTCGCGCAGCAGGCCCATGCAGATGAGGTCGTCGTAGGCGCCGTTGCTGTACTCGTGCTGGCGCAGCCGCCCTTCCTCCACGAAGCCCAGCGAGCGGTAGCAGCGGATGGCACGCTCGTTGCGCCCCAGCGTATCGAGCCAGATGCGGCGGTAGTTCTGGATGCGGAACGCCCAATCGAGCAACACGGCGATGGCGTCGCGGCCGTAGCCCTTGCCGAGGTACTCGCGGTCGAGGATGCTCACACCCAGACTGGCGGTGCCGGCGCGGCGGTTGCGCTCGCGGTGCAGCCCGATGTCGCCGATCACCTTGCCGTCGGCTTCGATGACGAACTCCGCCTTGTCCTGATCCTCCAGATGCTTGTCGAATTCCTTCTCCTCGGCGGCCAGCGACCACGGCTCCCACGCACCACTGGCCAGCATCGCCAGGTCCACGTCCTGCCACAGCTCGTGCAGGCGCTTGAGGTCCTCGCGCTCGACCGGCCGCAGCACGACCTTCTTACCACGCAACATATGTCTGTTCCTCCAGCGTCCTCGCGGCGCGCCAACGCATGCCCGCACGCGCAAGAGCATACCGCGCAGGCGGTGCCGCGGAGGGTCAGTTTTCTGATGCCTTCCGCGGGGAGCCATTCCTGATCGCGCCGCACGAATCGGCAGCCGCGCTCCATGCGGGCGGTGGGAAGCGAAAGAGGCCTACACTCAGGGCTGACAGGCCCATTCACGCCATGAGTTGCCGTCGCGTGTGAAGAGCTCGTGCGCGGCGCGGATGTTGGCGTCGTAGGCGTAGGGTGAGTAGCCGGCGTACGACGTGGTGCTCCAGGTGCTCGGATAGAGAATCTGGAAGACACCTTCGGCATGGCTGTTGCCGATGGCGTAGGGGTTCCATGCGTTGGGGTCGAAGCCCGACTCACAGCGCGCGACGTTGATCGCGCCCTGGGCATACCCTCCGAAGACCGAGACGATGTCGTTGATGATCGCCTGCTGGCCCGGATTGGCGCCCGGCGGCGGCACGTAGGGGGTGGGTGTCGGCGGCTTGGGAGTCGGCGTTGGCACCCAGGGCACGGCGTTGGCGTAGCCCTGGAAGGCGCCGGCGAAGACCGTCCCACGGCCCAGCGGCGAGGCCAGCGTTAGCACGCTGACCAGCAGCATCACCATCACCATGCCGGCGAAGAACTGCGACACGAACGAGCGCGGGCCATGCCGCCGCGGGACGATGCGGAACGCCGAGGGCCGCGCGCGCCCGCTGCCCTTGATCAGCACCGCGGATGACTCGCCGCCTGCATTCGTGGGCGCCAGGCCCCGCTCGCCGGGCATCACGGGCACCGGGAGCTGCGCGTCGTCGTGGGACAGCAGCGCAAGCGACGGCCGGCCGGCAAAGGAATCCGCCGGGGATTGCGCCGGCTGGTGGAGCAGGTCGTCAACCGGTGTGGCGGCCAGCGGCTCGTCCCACATCGAAGCTGGCGCGGGAGCCGAGACGGTATCCAGGTCGGGCAGCGCATAGCGGGGGCCGGTCGCTCCGCGCGGCGAGCGCGGCGTGTGGGTGACGCGCGTCTGCGCGCCAGTGGCATCGCCGAGCGTGCGGCGTGGCGCGCGCGAGGATGAGAACGAAGGTGATGGTTGGCGCGCGGTGCCGGATGAGCCGCCTTGTGAGGCGTCGGATGCACCAGCGGTGTTAGCCGGCAGCACCGGCAGGGTGTGTTGCTGCGTGGCGCCGAGGGCGTCGTGGAGCGAGACATCATCCGTGGCGATCTGGTTGCGTCGCGCGCCGCCTTGCCGCTTTCGCCCCATCGTCCTCCCCCCTCGACCCAATATCGCCCGCTGGCGCTCTTGTGGTGCGGGCACTACAGAGGAGCATGCCATCCATGGCGCGCATGCGTCAACGATGCGCCACGACCCTAGCCTGGAAGTACCCGCGTGATGGAGCCGGCACCACCGGCCGGTGTGCGTAGGGCCTGGGCGATGTGCGCAAGGCGCTGACTCGCGTGACTCAGCGCGCGAGCCGCCGGGCGGCGGCATCCACCACCCCTACCAGGTGGTCCACGTCGAATGGCTTGCTGACGAATGGCACGTCGAGATTCTTGAGCAGGTTGGCGAGCGCTAATGTCAGCGTATTGTGATTGGCGGTGATGAGAATGAAGGCGAACTGCTGTGCCAGCTTGCGGTCGCCGGCCACCGCGCCCAGCACGCCCGCGCCATCCAGCCCCGGCATCATTAGGTCGAGCAACACCACCATGCGGTCGCGGCACATGCGTAGGTAGCGCAGCGCCTCCATGCCCTCACTGGCCTCCTCCACCGCATACCCCGCGTCCTCCAGCAGGGAGCGCAGCGTCTCGCGAATCGCGTCGTCGTCGTCCACGACGAGCGCCCTGTTGACAACCGTCCCCACGAGTTCCCACCCCTAGATGGCAGTCACCGCACCGCGCCCCCTGGCGCGTCCGGTCGAGCGTGCTCACTCTCTCTTTGCTGCAACGGCCGGCGTATGGCGCGATCACACGCCGGGTACCAATGGCGAGCAAGCTCAGCCGCGGGCGTTCCTGGGACGCGAGCAGGCAGGCAGACAGGCAGGTGGATAGCGGAGAGTGGCGCGCGGCATACAAGACGCCTCCGGCGCGCTGGGTGCGCGTCTGAAGTCGCTGCGTGCAGCACAATCCAGGCCACTTGCGGCCGCGAGCGCGGAACCCTGCCTGGAGCGAGCGGGCGCGGTGGTTGCGGAGGACGCGGCGGCGCTGGTACAATGCGGGCGTGCGCGCGTGCCGTCTTGCCTCGCCTCGCTTCACGGCGAGCGCATCCACGCGGCGCGGCAATCTCGCGTCCGACCGAGAGGATGACCCGATGGCAACCCCCAGCTCCAGCTCGACTTCGCGTCCCATCACGCCCACCCGCCGGCCGGATTGGCTGCGGGTGCGCCTGCCCACCGGCGAGAACTACGACGAGCTGAAGCGGCTGATGCGCAGCAAGGCCTTGCACACCGTCTGCGAGGAGGCTCGATGCCCCAACATTGCCGAGTGCTGGAGTCACCGCACGGCCACGATGATGATCCTGGGCAGCCTCTGCACCCGCAGCTGCGGCTTCTGCGCCGTCGCCACCGGCCGCCCCCTGGCGCTGGACTGGGAGGAGCCGCGGCACGTGGCCGAGGCGGTGCAGCAGATGGGACTGCGCCACGTGGTGCTGACCTCGGTCAACCGCGATGAGCTGCGCGATGGCGGGGCAACGCTCTTTGCCGCCACGATCCGCTGGGTGCGCCGGCTCAACCCCCTCTGCGCCGTCGAGGTGCTCACCCCTGACTTCAAGGGCGACCGGCACGCGCTCAAGGTGCTGATGGACGCGCGCCCCGATGTGTATAGCCACAACGTCGAGACCGTCTCCCGGCTGCAAGCGCGCGTGCGCCCGCAGGCTGCCTATGGGCGCTCGCTGCAGGTGCTGCGCTGGGCCAAAGAGTTGGCGCCTGAGAACCCCACCAAGACCGGCTTCATGCTTGGCCTGGGCGAGACCGAAGATGAGGTCTACGCGCTGATGCGCGACATCCGCGCCGCCAGCGTGGACATCCTCACCATCGGCCAGTACCTCCAGCCGACTGCCGACCACCTGCCCATCGAGCGCTACTGGACGCCCGACGAGTTCGCCACCTTCAAGCGCGCCGGCATCGAGCTGGGCTTCAAGCACGTCGAAAGCGGTCCCCTGGTGCGCAGCTCGTACCATGCCTGGGATCAGGTCAAAGCCGCCGGCACCGACAAAGCGGCCGATCTGGCGCGTGAGGCATAGGGGCAGAGCGATCTCGGCTTTGAAAAGCCGAGGCACGGTCGTGGGGACTGAAGTCGCAATCCCTCTCACTCGGCATGCTTGGACTTCATCCCACCGCTCGGGCGCCTGCACCGCTCACGTGCCGCGATATCCAGCTCACAGCGCCACGGCGGTGTGGAACACGATCACGATCGCTGCCGCCAGCAGCGCGGTGATCGGCCCCGTCAGAATCCATGCCGTCACCATGTTGCCGGCCACCCCCCAGCGCACCGCCGAGATGCGCTGCCGCGCGCCCACGCCCATCACCGAGCCGGCAATCACGTGGGTCGTGCTGACGGGCAGACCCAGCGCGCTGGCACTCAGGATCACCCCCGCCGCCGAGGCCTGCGCCCCGAAGCCGTCCAGCGGGCGCATCTTCACTGTGCGCATACCCATCGTGCGGATGATACGCCAGCCGCCGAAGCTGGTGCCCAGACCCATCGCCGTCGCGCAGAGCACGATCACCCAGATCGGCACCGCGAAATCCTTGCTGACGGAGACGCCCTCGTAGGCCAGGATCGCGGCGGTGATCACGCCCATCGTCTTCTGCGCGTCGTTCGACCCGTGGCTGAAGGCGACGAACGCGGCGGCGACACGCTGCAGCCAGGTGGTGGTCGCTGTCACCTGATGCGGACTGGAGCGACGGAAGATCCAGACGGCGGCGGTGCCCACGAGGAACGCCACCACCATGCCGATGATCGGCGAGAGGATCAATGCCAGCACCACCTTGATGATGCCGCCCGCATTGAGGACCTGAAAGTGCGTCGGCGCGAAGACCACGGCGGCGCCAATCAGACCGCCGATCAGCGCGTGCGACGAGCTGCTGGGCAGGCCGTAGTACCACGTAATCAGGTTCCAGCCGATGGCCGCCACCAGCGCCGCCAGCACGACCATTGGCGTCAGGGCCGCGGGGCTTGCGATATCGGTGCCGATGGTCTTGGCGACCTTGGTGCTAATGAAGGCGCCGACGAAGTTGAGCACCGCAGCCATCACGATCGCCTGACGCGGGGTCAGCACGCGCGTCGAGATACTGGTGGCGACGGCGTTGGCGGTATCGTGGAAGCCATTGGTGAAATCAAAGCCGACCGCCACGACAATGGTGACGATCAGCACAATCAGGCGACCCACATTGCCCTGGGTCAGGCTGAGCGCGGCGAGCGCCGGCGCGGAGGCGGCGAAGCTAGGCATATTTCAGCAGCATCCCATGTAGCACGTCGGCCACGTTCTCGCACATGTCGATCGCATGCTCTAGATGGTCGTAGATCTGCTTCCACTTGATGATGAGGATCGGATCGGTCTGCGCGAAGAGCGCTCCCAGTGCCTCGCTGTACACGTCGTCGCCCTCGTTTTCGAGGCGGTTGATCTCTTCCAGGTGCCGGTGCATCGCCTCGCGCTCGCGGCTGAGCCGCTTGAGCGCCGCGAACGCCTCCTGCACCTCGATGCTCGCCTTGACGATAATCTCGGCCATCTGGATCGCCGGCGGTAGCGGCTGCTCGACGTGCAGCATGACGAAGTCGGCGGCCGAGGCCTCGACCAGATCGAGAATGTCATCGAGCGCTGAGGCGATGGCGGCGATGTCTTCGCGGTCGAGCGGGGTGACGAAGACCTTGTTGAGCTGCTGATACATATCGTGGGTCAGCGTATCGCCCTCGTGCTCCACCTGCTTGATGGCTTTCGCCTTGGCCGCCACGTCGGTGTAGTCGGTGAGCATCGCCAGCAGCAGCTCCGCTCCTTTGCGCACGTTGGCGGCATCCTCCTCGAAGAGGCGATAGAAGCGGTCTTCGCGCGGCTGCAAGATGGACATCGCGCTGCCTTCCCTCCGGTTGCGACCAACCCCAGACCCCGCAAGCTCCAAGTTCGCCAGAGACATGCCACATGACGGCCAGAGGTCGCGTGCCGACGGTCTCGGCAGCGCCACGCGGCGCCCGCATGACGCAGCCCGGCCATGTCGCCGGCCGGGCCGCTTCCTGTGTCGTGTGTCAGTCGTGGCTCGCGCGGGGCTGCACGGGTGTTTCTCGTCGAACGCGAGCGGGCGCACAGCGTGCGCCCTAGCGTACATGCCGCCGCGCTGCGCAGGGTCCTGACTCCAGGACCACCTACGCCATAGGGATTATACCTGGGCCGCACGAGTCGCCGCTACTGCCACCTTGATGCTCATCTCGTTTGCGATGGCCGAGCGCAGGATGTGCGTGCGCCCTCACCTGAAGCGGTAGCCGACGCCGCGTACGGTCTGGATGCGCACTGGCGCCGCCGGGTCGTCCTCGATCCGCTCGCGCAGCCAGCGGATATGCACGTCCACAGTGCGCGTGTCGCCGGCGTATTCGTAGCCCCAGACGGCTTGCAGCAGCCGGTCGCGCGTCAGCACCAGTCCTCGGTTGCGCACCATGTAGGCCAGCAGGTCGAAGAGCCGCGCCGGCAGCTCGATCTCGCGCGTCCCTCGCCGCACCTCGCGCCGCCCGATGTCAATGCGCAGATCCCCCGCTTCGAGCACCTCGTCAGCGGGCGCGCCACGGCCAGAGGCCGGCGCCTGCTCGCCGCGCCGCAGCAGCGCCCGGATGCGCGCGCGCAGCTCGGCCCAGCCGAAGGGCTTGGTGACGTAATCGTCGGCACCTAGCTCCAGCCCGACCACCTTGTCGCTCTCGTCGCCGCGCGCCGTCAACATCAGGATCGGCAACTGCGCCGTCTCGCGTGCGGCGCGCAACTGGCGGCAGACGGCCAAGCCATCCAGCCGTGGCAGCATGACGTCGAGCAGCACCAGCGCCACCGGCCGCGTCCGCGCCAGCTCCAGCGCACGCACGCCGTCGGCGGCGGTCAGCACCTCGTAGCCGTCGTTGCCGAGGTTGTAGGCCAGCGTCTCGCGTAGCGTCTGGTCGTCCTCTACGACGAGGATCACACGCCGCGCCTCCTGTGCCTCAGAGCCGCTGGTTGGAGTCATCACAGATCAATTCAGCTCCTCGATTTCGCCCGTGACCATGTAGATCACATCTTCGCAGATGTTGGTCACGCGGTCGCCGATGCGCTCCAGGTCGTGCGCGGCGAAGAGCAGGCTCGTCGCCGCTGGAATCAGCGCGGGATCCTTGGTCATGCGCTCCACCAGCTCCGAGAAAATCGTACGGTACTGATGGTCGATCTCGTCGTCGCGCAGGCACACGTCGCGCGCTGCCTGCACGTTCACGTCAATGAACGCGCTCGTTCCGGCGCGCACCTGCTCGCGCACCAACTTCGCCAGCTCGACCAGATCGCCGGAAAGCGGCAATTGCTCGGTCTCGCGCAGTCGCAGCGCCTGCTTGGCGATGCCGACGGCGTGGTCGCCCATGCGCTCCAGTTCGTTGATGACGAGCTGCACGGTGGAGATCTCACGCAGGTCGCGCGCGACCGGCGCCTGGCGCGCCATCACGCTGATGCAGCGGTTGCGGATGCTGCGCTGCATCTCGTTGACGGTGCCGTCCCCGGCGATGACCTCCTCCGCCAACAGCGTATCACGCTGGGTGAGGGCCTGCGTGGCGCGTGCAATCGCCGCCTCGACCAGCGCGGCCATCTGCACCACCGCCTCCTCGATCTCGCGCAGCTCTTGATGGTATGCGTCACGGGTCATGGGATGTCGCCTCCTCCTCCATATGCTAGCCGAAGCGCCCGGTGATGAAGTCTTCGGTGCGCTTGTCCTGGGGTCGCGAGAAGATCTCGGCCGTCGGCGCGAATTCGATCAGGCTGCCGCTGAGGAAGAAGCCGGTCCACTGCGACACACGGCCCGCCTGTTGCAGATTGTGCGTGACTATCACGATGGTGTAGTGCGCTTTGAGTTCCTCGATCAGCTCCTCGATCTTGAGCGTGGCGATGGGGTCCAGCGCCGAGGCCGGCTCGTCCATCAGGATCACCTCCGGCTCGACCGCCAGCGCCCGCGCGATGCAGAGGCGCTGCTGCTGCCCGCCGGAGAGGCTGAGCGCGCTCTGACCCAGGCGATCCTTCACCTCGTCCCACAGCGCCGCACCGCGCAGGCTGCGCTCGACGATCTCGTGGATGCCGGCCTTGCTGTGACCACCCTGCACCCTCAGTCCGTACGCCACATTCTCGGCGATCGAGCGCGGGAACGGATTGGCCCGCTGGAAGACCATCCCGACGCGCTGGCGCACCCGCACCACGTCCACGCCCGGCGCGTAGATGTCCTCGCCGTCGAGCCGCACCACACCGGTCACGCGGGCCGTGGGCGTGAGGTCGTGCATGCGGTTGAGCGCGCGCAGGAAGGTGGACTTGCCGCAGCCCGATGGCCCCATCAGCGCCGTCACTTGGCGCTCCGGCACCAGCATGCTCACATCGCGGAGCGCATGGTGGGCCCCGTAGAACACGTTGAGGTCGCCAATCTGTAGCTTCATGGGCGGGGACACGTGGGCTAGCGGATTCTCTGGCTGCCAATCGAGCTCCAGCACCCCTTCTTCGTGTGCGCGCGCGATGGGAGACTGCCGAATCTCTCCTCCTGCCCTCGTCGTCGTCATTGCTTGCTCCAGTTCGCCTGATGGATGGTATGTGGGTCGCTCGCTGTCAGCCGAAACGGCCGGTGATATAGTCCTCCGTCTCCTTCTTCTGAGGCCGCGAGAAGATTTGGGTCGTCTCGCCGGCCTCGACGAGGCGCCCGGACAGGAAGAACGCGGTGCGATCTGCAACACGGCCCGCCTGTTGCATGTTGTGGGTCACGATCACGATGGTGTAGCGCCGCTTGAGCTCTTCGACGAGCTGCTCGATCTGCAACGTGGCGATCGGGTCGAGCGCCGAGGCCGGCTCGTCCATCAGCAGCACCCGCGGTCCGACGGCGAGCGCGCGGGCAATGCAGAGCCGCTGCTGCTGCCCGCCCGAGAGCAGCCCCGCCGAAGCGCGAAGGCGATCCTTTACCTCGTCCCACAGCGCCGCCTGGCGCAGGCTGCGCTCGACCAGCTCGCCGAGCGCGCGGCCGCGGGCAATGCCGTTCAGCCGCGCGCCGATGGCGACGTTGTCGAAGATGCTGCGCGTCGGCAGCGGATTGGGCTGCTGGAAGATCATGCCCACGTGGCGCCGCAGCGTCATCGGTTGGATGCCCGGCGCGTAGATGTTCGTGCCGGCCACACGCACGATCCCAGTCGCCCGTGCGCCCGGCACCTCTTCGTGCAGGCGATTGAGGCAGCGCACGAAGGTAGATTTGCCACAGCCTGAGGGACCAATCAGCGCCGTCACGCTCGTGGGCTGGATTGTCAGGTTGATGTCGTGCAACGCCTGGACGTTGCCGTACCAGGCGCTGAGGTGCTCGACGTTGATCGCCCCGACCGCGGTCACGGTGTCATCGCGCTTGTCACGCGGTGGCGGCCGCATGGTCCGCTCCGCCGCCGCTTCCACAACCGTCATTGCTCTCCTCCCGTTTCGCAATCGCTAGCGTTCGCGCACGTTGAACCCGCCGGTGGCCCACCGCACGGCGAGCGAGGTCAGGATCACGAGCAGCATCAGCACGAAGGCACCGGCGTAGGCATGGTTGATCTCCGTGTCGTAAGGACTGAGCGTGAACACGAACACGCGCAGCGGCAGCGCATCCATCGGCCGGAAGATGTTGGTGTTGAAGAAGTTCGTGCCGAGCGCAGTCATCAGCAGCGGCGCGGTTTCCCCCGCCACACGCGCGATGGCGAGCATAATCCCGGTCATGATGCCGCTCTTGGCCGCCGGAAGCACCACACGCAGGATGGTGCGTGACTCCGTGGCTCCCAGCGCCGCCGATGCCTCGCGCAGCTCTTTGGGGACCAGCCGCAGCACTTCCTCGGTGGCCCGCGCGACGGTCGGGATCATGATGATGCTCAGCGCCGCACCGCCTGCCAGGCCGGAGAACGAGTGCGACGGAACGACGACCAGGACCCAGATGAACAGCCCAAAGATGATGGTCGGGATGCCCGTCAGCATATCCACCATGAAGCGCACGGTTCCCGCGAGCCGGCCGCGGCCGAACTCCGCGAGGTAGATGCCGGTCGCCATGCCGAGTGGGATGCCGATCAGCGCAGCCAGGCCCACCATGAGCGCCGAGCCGATGATCGCCGGGGCGACTCCGCCGCCAGTCTCGCCCTCGGCCACCGGCCTCTGCGTGAAGAAGGCGACGTTGATGTATTGGCTGCCCGCCCGCGCCACGTAGAGCACGAGGTAGAGCAGAAACGCAACCGCCAGCGCGGCGAACAGCGCCGTCAGCGCGACGGCGACGAGGTTGGCGGCCTGGCGGCGCAGATGCAGCGTGCCCCGCGCGGGCCGGAACAGCTCCGCCGCGCGAGCATCCGGCGCCTCAGGAGAGCGCGAGAAGTCCTGGGTCATCGTGCTCATGCGACAATCCCTCCCATGCTGGCCCGGCCGAGGCGCGCGACCAGCAGGCGCGCCAGGATATTGGTGATCAGTGTCAGCAGCAGCAGGATCAAACCAGCCTCCATGACGGCCGAGATGAACAGCCCGCCGGTGGCCTCGGAGAACTGGTTGGCGATCACGCTGGAAAGGGTATAGCCGGTGTTGAAGAGGCTCGCGCTGGGCGGTGCGGCCTGATTGCCGATCACCAGCGTTACGGCGATGGTCTCGCCCAACGCGCGGCCGAGCGCGAGGATGGCGCCGCCCAGGATGCCGATCCGCGCGAAGGGCAGCACCGCATGGCGAATCACTTCCCAGCGTGTGGCGCCCAGCGCCAGCAACGCCTCACGCTGCGCGGTCGGCACCACCAGCATGACCTCGCGGCTGATGGCCGTCACAATTGGCAGGATCATCATCGTCAGGATCAGACCCGCGGCGAGCAGACCGACGCCGTGCGCGGTGCCCTGAAAGAAGGGAAGGAAGCCGAGGTGCTGATGCAGCCACGGCTCGCCGGTGTGCTGCAGCCACGGCGCGAAGACCAGGAATCCCCATAGCCCAATCACCACGCTGGGGATCGCGGCCAGCGCATCCACCAGGAAGGCGATAGGCCCGCGTAGGGCGCGTGGGCAGAAGTCCACCAGGAAGACGGCCGTGCCCACCCCGATGGGCACCGCGCAGATCATGGCGAAGGCCGAGGTGACCAGCGTGCCGAAGATCGCCGGGCGCACGCCGTAGACGTTATGCACCGGATCGAAGGCTTCGTTGCCGAGGAAGCTCAGCCCAAAGGCGCGAATGGTTGGCAGCGAGCTGCTGAGGAGGATCCACGCGACGCCGAGCACGACCCCCAGCACGGCGAGGACGAAGAGGGTGAGCAGTCCGCGAAAGGCGAGATCTCCGGGCCGTCGGACTTGGACGCGCAGCTGCGTGAGCCAGGCACGACTGCGCTGCTGCGTGGCGGTCAGCGCCGCGGCGACAAATACTTGCATGGAGTCTCTCCCCTCAGGCGCCGCAGTGCGACCCTGCCGTATGAACAGCCCAAGGCAGCGCCTCGGCCCTGTCGCCCGTGAAGAGCGGCCGGACGCTGAAGCGCTGCCCTTGCCGTCGTACCTCATCTACCCCTGATAGCAGGCTTTGCCGCCGCAGGTGATGGACTTGATCTGCGCCTCGTCCTTCGCCACGATGGTCGCCGGCAGCGGAACGTAGCTCAGCGATGTGGAATACTGCTGGCCGTCGTGCGTCATCCACCACAGCATGTTGGCAACGGCCCGGCCTTTGTCCGAGTCTTTCTGCGTCTGATAGACGATGACCCACGAGAAGCCGCTGATGGGGTACGACGTCGCGCCCGGCGCGTTGACGATGAAGAAGCGCAGATCGGCCGGGATGGACGTGACGTTGTTCGCCGCCGCCTTGGCGCCGTCGAGCGAGGGCAGCACGTATTGCCCGGCGGCGTTCTGCACCTGCGCGTACTGGATGGTGTTGGTGAGCACGTACGCCAGCTCGTTGTAGCCGATGGCGCCGGCAGTGCTCTTCACCTGCGCGGCGACGCCGGCGTTACCCTTGGCGCCCACGCCCACCGGCCAGTTGAGCGTGGTCCCTGCGCCAACCTGCGACTGCCAGCTCGGGCTGACCGCCGAGAGGTAGTGCGAGAAGATGCCCGTGGTGCCGCTGCCATCCGAGCGATGCACCACCGTGATCGCCACGTGCGGCAGCGTGGTGCCGGAGTTGAGCTGCGCGATCGCGGCGTCGTCCCAGAACTTGACCTTGCCGAGGAAGATGTCGGCGATCACCGGGCCGGTGAGCTGGATGTGTGTCGAGGCGCCCACCTGCGAGAGGTTGTAGGTCATCGCCACCGCGCCGATGGTGATCGGGATGTGGATGATCGGGCCGTTGGTGCTCTGCTGTAGCTGCGCATCGGTCATCGGGCTATCGGTGGCGCCAAAGTCCACCGTCTGTGCGAGAAGCTGGCTGATGCCCGCGCCGCTGCCGACCGACGAATAGGTCACTTGCGCGCCACAGTGGGCATTGGCGTAGTTCTCGAACATCTTCGAGAAGAGTGGATTGTCGAAGGTGGAACCCGCGCCGGTCAGTGTGTTCGTGCTGGGGCACGAGCCAGAGCCGCTGTCGGCGTTCGCCGGGCTGCCACACGCGGCAAGCGCCAGGCTGGTGAGCGCCACGGCTCCAAACGCCAGTCTGACGGTGATCGAACGGATCGCGTGCAAGCGATCAAACATGGTGCCTCCTCAACTCTCATCACCTGGATACATCTGGATGCGATTGCCCCCACGGGACCTTGCGCTCCCCAGCTCCCTGCGTATCCCATCCAGAGGCTAGCGGCGTGGAGTTAAGGCGCCCCTAAGTCTGTGTTAAGGTTGGGTAAAAGCGGTGTGAGGAAGGGCATCGCATGGCCGGAGAGCGTGGTACACTGCCACCGAGCGCCGCCAAGCCGCCGATTCGTAGGGGCGTCCGGTGGACGCCCGCCGACGCGCATGATGCTCGGCCCTGGGAGCCTTGGATGCCGCACCTCGATCTGCTCGTCGCCGCGCTGGTGGGCGCGCTGGCGGCCTCCGTTGCCTTCTGGGCGCGCCTGCGCCTGCTGCGCCGGCGCGGCGTGCTCGATGCGCTGGCGCTGGGCAGCACCCGCGGCGAGCTCTTCGCCAAGCGGGTCGAGGCCGAGCACCTGCGCGGGCTATTCGACGCCGTGATGGACGCCTTCCCGCGGCCCGTCTTCATCACCGACCACCATCGGGTCGTGCTTTACGCCAATCCCGCCGCGTTGGCGCTCGTCGGTCTGACCCGCCAGCAGGCGCAGGGACGCCTCGCCGCGAGTGTGATCCGCGACTATGACACGGCGCTGCTGCTGATGGAAACCGAGGAGGCCAACCGGCCGCTGGAGCGCACCATCCAGCGCGCGGCCTACGGGCAGGTGTGGCGCGTCTCGGTCACGCCATTCCTGCTCACGCCGTACCAGCCGGACCCGGAGCTGCCCACGCCCGCGCCGGGCCAGCGCACGCACCTGATCCTGGTCGTCGAGGATGTGACCGAGCTGCACCGGCTGGAGCGCGTGCGGCGCGACTTCGTGGCGCACGTCTCCCACGAGCTGCGCACGCCATTGGCCGCGCTGCGCCTGATGGCTGAGACGCTGGAGGAGGCCATAGAGCACGATCCACCCGCGGCGCGCGTGTTCGCGTCGCGCATCGGAGGCGAGGCGGCGCACCTGGGTCAGCTCGTGGCCGAGCTGCTGGAGCTGTCGCAGATCGAGTCGGGGCGCATCGCGCTGCGCCGCGAGCCGACCGAGCTGGCGGGACTGGTCGAGGTGGCTGTCGAGCGGCTGCGGCCGCTGGCGCAAGAGCGCGGTGTGGCGCTGCGGGCAGAGGTTTCGCCAGAGCTACCGCTGGTGGACGTGGATGGGGCGCGCATCGGCGACGTGCTGGTGAATCTGCTGCACAACGGTATCAAGTATACGCCTGCGGGCGGCTCGGTCACAGTGACAGCCCGCGTGGTCACAGGCGAAGAGCTACCTGGCGTGGCAGATGGGCGCGTGCCGGTCGTGGACGGACAATTGCCCGTTGCCGGCGGGCATGTGCCTGTTACCAGCGGGCGTATGCCATATGCTCCTACGCTGGAAGTACAGGTGCGTGACACTGGCATCGGCATCGGCGAAGAGGACCTGCCGCGCGTCTTCGAGCGCTTCTTCAAGGCCGACCGCGCGCGCACCCGAGAGGAGGAGGGAGCGGGAACGCGAAGCACGCGAAGCGAGCGCGAAGCACGCGAAGAGGGGCGCGGAGAGAGTGCAACCGCGGAGGACGCAGAGGGACGCAGAGGACGCGGAGAGGCAGCAGCAGCGGTGGGGAGCGCAGCGGCGAGGAACGAGAAGACTGTTCAGGATCGCGCGGCGACCGGCACTGGGCTGGGACTCGCCATCGCGAAGCACCTGGTGGAGCTGCACGGCGGCCGTATCTGGGCCGAGAGCAGACCGGGCGCGGGCAGCACGTTTGCCTTCACGCTGCCCGTTGCGCGCGAGCCGGCGGACGACGCTACAGATGACGCTACACCTGATGCGCGCGATAATCCCGCGGAGGGCGCGGCCACGCGGGTGGCGGGTTTGTAGCCCCGCGCCGGCACGCTCTCACCCGGCCGTCTGCCAGCGCACCCCAGTGCCCTCCGCCACCAGGCGCCCGGCGCCAGAGATGTGCGCCGCCACCAGCAGCGCGTCTTCGGCCAGCGCGGCAGCCAGCAGCGCGCGCCGGCTCGCCGCCATTGCCGCGCGATCCGCCCAGACTGCCATCCACTCCGGCCGCGCGACCTCCTCAGCGGAGTGGAACAGGTCGCCCAGGCAGTACGCCACCCGGCCCACGGACTCCACACGCACGACCTGGTGCCCCGGCGTCTCGCCCGGTGCCGGCACGATCCGCACGCCCGGCACGATCTCGCGCTCGCTGGCGCCTGCCAGTAGCTCCAGCAGCCCCGCCGCGTACAGCACGCCCAACGTGCGCGCCTCCAGCGAGTCGGGGTCCGCCAGCGCCGCCCGCATCTCCGGCGACTCCCAATCCCGCGCGCCAAGGTAGTGCCGCGCGTTCGCGAAGCATGGGCGCCACTGGTCGGGATGCTCGTCGTCGGGGCGGGTCAGGCCGTTGATGTGGTCGAAGTGCGGATGGGTGATGACGACGTGCCTCACGCCATCGGCGGCGATGCCGTGGGCGGCGAGCGCAGTGAGCAGATCGGGTGGCGGCACGTAGCCTGGCGGCACCTGGGGCGAATCCAGCGGATAGTCGTAGACGCTGGCATCCACCAGCACCGAGGCGTCCGGCAGCGTGATATGCACGCACTGGCCGGCGAACAGACTCGACGCGAAGAGGTCGGGGTGCGCCGCGCGCTCGGCTTCGCGCAGCCCCAGCTCCTCGGCCAGCGTCCAGAGCGAATCGCCGACGTTGACGACGGTGAGTGTCGCCGCGCCGAGGGGGATGGTCGTCACGGCGCTTGGAGCGTCGTCAGATTGCTGGTCGTCGTTCATTGCTGCGCACCTGCATCCTCATGGCGCACCGTCTGGTGGGGCCACGCGCCGAAGCGTATCGTACGCGCACCGCCGGTCGCCGCCCCAGGCCACATCCCGACGTCGAATCTCCTGTGGATTGGTTGTATCGCAGACCATACCACAGCGTGCGCCAGACGGAGCCGGCACGGCAGCCCATCCGTACCTGTGGAGTGTCGTGCTATGCTACGCTCTCTAGAGCCTGTTATGGACTTGGCGTTGATGGGTGGTAGGATGTGTCGATGTCAAGCACACTTTCCACCACCCCCACACGGAGTGCCTACCCTTCGGACGTGAGCGACGAGGAATGGGCCTTCGTCGCGCGCTATCTGG
>DASVAA010000085.1:0-14178 GCA_036376595.1 Ktedonobacterales bacterium
GACGCCGTGACCGCCCTCAAGCAGCTCCAGCTCTCCAGCCCCAACTTCATCCTCGGCCCGTCGTCGCTGGAGATCGAAGGTGTCATCAACCAGTTCGATCCCGCGCACCTGCCCGATTTCGTGGAGGGCGGCACGACGCAGCTCGACCACATGACCAACAAGTACGTCTACCGCACGACGCCGTCGGACTCAACGCTGGCCATCGGCATGGCGTACTATGCGATCCAGAAGGGCTACACGCACGCCGGCGTGTTCTTCGAGTCCACCTCCAACGCCGCGGGCGTGGTGACACCGCTGGTGAGCTCGTACACCAACCACGGCGGCACGATCACCGACCAGGAGCTGGTGACGCCGCACCAAAGCTCGTACCGCTCCGAAGTCGAGAAGCTCTTCGCCAGCAATCCGCAGGCGATCTTTATGCAGACCGACCCGCAGACCGCCAGCACGTTCTTCCAGGACGTGATCCAGCTCGGCCACATGAATGTGCCATTCATCCAGACCGATGCCGGCGCCGACATCAACATGGCGAAGGCGATGGGCCTGCAGTACGCCTCGAAGTACCTGACCGGCATGAACGGCTCGCCGCCCGCCGGCCCGGCCTGGCAGTACTATACCCAGCAGTACCAGAAGGTCTGGAACACTGACCAGCCGGTAACGCTGTCGCAGAACACCTACGACTCCGTCGTGATCGCCTGCCTGGCAATCCAGAAGGCTGGCACGACCGATCCCACCGTGTGGATCAATGATGTGAAAGCTGTCGCCGCCGGCCCCGGCACCGTCGTCACCAACTACGCCGACGGCGTCAGGGAGCTGAAGGCCGGCCACAACATCAACTACGAGGGCGCCTCGGGCAACGACAACTACAACCAGTACCACAACGTGGCTGGGAGCTGGGATGTCGTGCAGTGGGACGCCCAGGGTCAGGCGCTGCATACGGTGTATACGGTCAACCAGGATCAGATCGCGGCCTGGTCCGTGTAGCATAGCGGAGACCTCTCCCCCGGCAGGCGCACGCCCCCACGGAGCGCCAACCCAGCGCACCCTCCACGGGTGTAGAGGCGAGACCTGTCTCGCCTCTGCGAGGGCCGGGGGATGAGGATTCTTTGGCGGTCTTTCAGAAAGGATGGAGCACCACATGGCGGACGACGCCGCGGGCCAGGATGCTGCCCAATACGACAGCCTTGCTGGGCAACACGTAGGGGCGTCCGGTGGACGCCCACCGCTGGCTGGTGTGCGGGTGATCGAGCTTGGCTCGTTCGTCGCGGCGCCAACCGCCACGCGCATTCTGGCCGATTTTGGCGCCGAGGTGATCAAGGTCGAGTCGCCGGGTGCCGGCGACGAGCTGCGCCAGTGGGGCGAGCTGATCGCGACGCGCGACGGGCGGCACATCTCCGCATGGTGGCTCACAACGGCGCGCAACAAGCGCTTCGTCACCCTCAATCTGCGCGAGCCGCGCGGCCAGGAGCTGGTGCTCGACCTGATCGCCAAGAGTGACATCGTGGTCGAGAACTTCCGGCCCGGCCGCCTGGAGGCATGGAACCTCGGCTACGAGCGCCTGCGCGTGGTCAATCCGCGCGTGGTGCTGGTGCGCATCTCCGGCTACGGCCAGACCGGCCCGTACCGCGAGAAGGCCGGCTATGGCAACGTCAGCGAATCTATGGGCGGGCTGCGTTACGTGACCGGCTACCCTGACCGGCCGCCGGTGCGGGTGGGCGTGAGCCTGGGCGATACGCTGGCGGCGCAACAGGCGGCGTTTGGTGCGCTGCTGGCCCTGCGCGTGGCCGAGCGCACCGGCCAGGGGCAGATCGTGGATGTGGCGATCACCGAGGCGGTCTTCGCCGTCACCGAGGGCATGCTCACCGAGTTCGCTCACAACGGCGTGGTGCGTGAGCGCACCGGCAACAAGCTGCTGCGCGCCGCGCCCTCCAATGTCTACCACACGGCTGACGGCAAGTGGATGGCCATCGGCGGCAACGGTGAGAACGTCTTCCGGCGTTTCGCCGCGGCGATGGGCATGTCCGAGCTGGCGGTCGACAAGCGCTTCGTAGATAACCGCGCGCGCGTCGCCAACCACGAGGCGCTCGACGAGATCATCGGCCGCTGGACCGAGACGCACCCGTTGGACGAGATTCAGCGCACCCTTGACGCCGCTGGAGTGCCCGCCGGCCCGGTGATGAGCATCGCCGATATTGCCGTCGACCCGCAGTTCCAGGCGCGAGGGATGGTCGCACGCGCGCCGGACGCGCGCATGCCCGAAGGCGCGACGATCATGTCGGGGATCGTGCCGCGGCTCACTGAGACACCCGGTCGCATCACCCGCGCGGGCGGCGAGATTGGCTCCGATAACCAGGCGGTGCTGGGCGATCTGCTCGGCCTGAGCGCCGGCCAGCAGGCCGCGCTCGAAGCGGACGGCATCATCGGCGCAGGGGTGAAAGCGGCGCAGGCAGCCCACATTCCTCAGCACGAGCCGCGCGAGGCGGACGACTGAGCGCACGACGGTGACATGGGAAGGCAGAGAAGGAACCGCAGAGGACGCAGAGGACGCAGAGGGAACGGAGGACAGAGAAAGCAATGGCACAGACCCAGGCACCTGGTCGCCGCCTGCGCGACGCGCTGGCCGCCGAGCGGCCGCTGCAAATGGTGGGCGCCGTCAACGCTTACTGCGCGCTGCTGGCTGAACGCGCCGGCTTCCGCGCGCTGTACCTGTCGGGCGCGGGGGTCGCCAACGCCTCGCTGGGGCTGCCGGACCTGGGTATCACGACGCTAGCGGATGTGCTGGAGGATGTGCGCCGCATCACGCGCGTGACAGAACTGCCGCTGCTGGTGGATATAGACACGGGATGGGGCAGTGCGTTCAACATCGGGCGGGCGATCCGCGATCTGACGGCGGCGGGCGCGGCGGGCGTGCATATCGAGGATCAGGTGCAGGCCAAGCGCTGCGGCCACCGACCCAACAAGGCCATCGTCCCGGCGGACGAGATGGTGGACCGCATCACCGCCGCCGTGGACGCACGCACCGATCCAGAGTTCGTGATTGTCGCGCGCACCGACGCCCTGGCGCGCGAGGGGCTGGACGCGGCGCTGGAGCGGGCGCGGCGCTACGCGGCGGCCGGTGCCGACGTGATCTTCCCCGAGGCGGTCTCCGATCTGGCGCAGTATCGCGCCTTCGCCGAGGCGACGGGGCTGCCGGTGCTGGCGAACATCACCGAGTTCGGCGTCACGCCGCTCTTCACCACGCGCGAGCTGGCCGAGGCCGGCGTGGCGCTGGCGATCTACCCGCTGACAGCCTTCCGCGCGATGAGCGCGGCGGCGCTGCACGTCTACGAGACGCTGCGCCGCGAGGGCACGCAACGCGACCTGCTGCCGCGGATGCAGACCCGCCAGCAGCTCTACGACGTGCTGGACTACGAATCCTACGAGCGCAAGCTGGACGAGCTGTTCGCGCGCGAGGGAGAGAGATGAACAGCATGACGGCGGCATCCAACGAGCGGCCGGAGCCGGACGAGCTGTTGAGCGCGATCGCGCGCTACGCCGTCGAGGCCGAGATCACCAGCGACACGGCCTATGCGACGGCGCACTACTCGCTGCTGGACGCCATCGGCTGCGGGCTGTTGACCCTGAGCTTCCCAGAGTGCACCAAGCTGCTGGGGCCGATCGTCCCCGGCACGGTGGTGCCGCACGGCGCGCGCGTGCCCGGCACGCCCTACGTCCTCGATCCAGTCCAGGCGGCCTTCGACATCGGTGTGATGAACCGCTGGCTGGACTATAACGACACCTGGCTCGCCGCCGAGTGGGGCCACCCGTCAGATAACCTCGGCGGCATCCTCGCCACCGCTGACTGGCTGAGCCGCACGCGCATCGCGACCGGCAAGCGGCCGCTGCTGGTGCGCGACGTACTCACGGCGGCGATCAAGGCGCACGAGATCCAGGGCGTGCTGGCGCTGGAGAACAGCTTCAACGCGGTTGGACTGGATCACGTGCTGCTGGTGCGCGTGGCAACGGCAGCGGTCGTCACCGCGCTGCTGAGCGGCGGCATCGAGGACGCACTCGCCGCCGTCTCGAACGCCTGGGCCGACGGCGGCACGCTGCGCGCCTACCGGCACGCGCCCAACACCGGCTCGCGCAAGTCGTGGGCGGCAGGCGACGCGACGAGCCGCGGCGTGCGGCTGGCGCTGATCGCCCGCAGCGGCGAGATGGGCTACCCATCGGTCCTCTCGGCGCCCACCTGGGGCTTCGCCGATGCGCTCATGCGTGGGCAGCCGCTGCGCCTGGCACGCCCCTTCGGTTCGTACGTGATGGAGCACGTGCTCTTCAAGGTGCGCTACCCCGCCGAGTTCCACGCCCAGACGGCGGTGGAGGCGGCGGTGCAACTGCATCCGCTGGTTGGCCCGCGGCTGGAGCAGATCGAACGTGTCGAGCTGACTACCCAGGAATCCGCGCTGCGCATCATTGCCAAGACGGGGCCGCTCTACAATCCCGCCGACCGCGACCACTGCCTGCAATATATGGTCGCGGTGGCGCTGCTCAACGGCGATCTGACCGCCCGCGACTACGGCGACGAGGCAGCGGCCGACCCGCGTATTGACGCACTGCGCGAGAAGATGGAGGTGCGCGAGGACGCCGTCTTCAGCCGCGATTACCTCGACCCACAGAAGCGCTCGATTGCCAATGCCGTGCAGGTGTTCTTCCGCGACGGCACGGCAACCGAGAAGGTGACGGTCGAGTATCCTCTGGGCCACGCGCGGCGGCGGACCGAGGCGCTCCCACTGCTGGAGCGCAAGTTCGCGGCGAACATCGCGACGCGCCTGCCCTCCCGGCGCTGCGACGCCCTGCTCGCGCTGTGGCACGACCCGCCGGCGCTCGCCGCGCTGCCGGTGGCCGAGCTGATGGATCTGCTGGCGCTCTAACCCGCCGCCCTCGGGCTAATACTTCGCGTCGAAGGTGAATGTCGCCTGGAGCGGCTGGGACGCGCCGGGCACCGTGACCGCGGCGGCGGCCTTCCACTGGCCGACCATCGAGATCACGCCCTGCGCCTGGTAGGTACCCGGGATCGGCGGATCGATCGGCGGCAAATTGACGGTGACGGGTACCATCTCCATCGCCGTCATGGTCAGCGTCAGCGCCACGTGCGCGCCCTGCACCGGCACGCCCTGCTGATCCTCCAGCGTCACGGTGAAGGTATAGGTTCCGTACCGCGCGGGCGTCGCGGTCAGCTCGACGGTGTAGCCCTTGGCGGTCTGCGATTGGATAACAGTGCCGTTTGGCTGACCCGTCGTGGTGCCACCCGTGCTGGTGTTGGCAGAGCTTCCGGCCTGCTTGAGCACCTGTCCCAGGTAGACGCTCAGCGCGCGGGGATCGAAGCCCTCCTCGACGTAGGCGCGCTCGCGCCCCTGGGCATCAATGACGTAGACGCCGGTGGTGTGAATCACGATGCCGTCGGATTGCAGGATCGCCTGCATGTGGTAATCCTTCCAGATCGGCGCCATCTGGTCGGGTGTGCCCAACAGGTAGTGCATCGGCACCGTCACCTGGCGCGATTGCAAGAACGCCGTCGCCGAGGTGGGGGTATCGTGCCAGGGATTGACGGTCAGCGCGATCCAGGCGAAGCGACTGCTCTGCGCACCCAGGTCGCGCGCTGTGACGTTGAGGTATTGCGCCATGATCGAGCAGTCGGCGTGCGGGCAAACCGAATCGAAGAACGTCAGCACCACTGGGCGGCCATGGAACTGCGCCAGCGAGACGGTGGCGCCGTGCTGGTCGGTTAGCGTGAAGTTGGGAGCGGGGCTGCCGCCGAGATCATAGCCGCCGGCATTGAAGATCGAGGACGCCGAGGCGGCCGTGGTCGCGGGGCTCCGCGCGCGGATTGTGGCCCACGTCGCGGCGGTGATCGTGATCAGGGCGAGTGCCACCAAGGCGGCGGTGAGCAGCGTCTCGCGGCGGCGTTTCTCCGTCAGCAGCGCCCGCGCCCGCGCCTGTGCCTGCGCGACCAACGCCTGCGCGCGTGCGCGGATCTCAGTCGCGGATGTCCTGGAAGCCATCGCCCCACGCCCTTTCAGTCCGGACCATGTCTACGCGCGGCCCACTCCTGAGTGTTTCCGTACCACAGCGGAGCAATCCGCGCAAGGTGCGCTCGCACCGTCTTCGAGCTGCGCCTCAGGCGAACGCCGGATGGACCACGGGGGTCGCCTGCGCTATGCTGTGCGAGAGCGCTTACCGCTGAGCCGGCCAGCTCGGCTCGGGTTGTGCGCGATACTCGACGGCGGGAGGCCGCACCGGCAATTGGCATGCTCTGGAGGGTGATATAGATGGTCATATCGCGGGGGTGGCATCGAATGACAGCCGGGCAGCGGCGGCTGGGAGGCGTGGCAGCGGTCGCGGTGGTGGCGGCGCTGCTGCTCAGTTTCGCTTTCGCGGGCAGCGCCTCTGCTCATGCCAAGTACAGCAGCTCCGACCCAGCCGCCAACGCCGTCTTGAAGGTGCCGCCAAGCGTGGTGACGGTCCACTTCCTCGAAGACGTCAATCCCGACGGCAGCAGCCTGACCGTCTACGACGCGAAGGGCAAGATCGTGAGCGATGGCCCTGGTCAGGTCAGCACCGCCGACGTCAAGACGATGACGGTGGGCATGACTGGCGATGGGTCCGAGGTCTACCTCGTCGTGTGGAAGACCGTCTCGCTCGACGACGGCGATCCTGACATCGGCGCGTTCAACTTCTTCATCGGCAACGATGCCGCCCCCGTCAGCTCGGGCGGATCGAGCGCCGCGTCCGCGAGTGGCGGCGGTGGCCTGCCTGGCTGGGCCGTGGCGCTGGTCGGCATCGCGGGCCTCGTCGTCGGCGCTGGCGGGATGTACTTCGCACGGCGCACGGCTCGCTAGCGGGCACGCCGGGTCTGCGCCCCCACTGCTTGCGGATTGGCGCGGCTGTGCATGAAGGGACCATCGTGTCGAGGCGCCCGCTCAATGCTTGGGTGCCTCGGTATAATTGCTGAGAGACCGGTGCGGATGCCAGCCGTTCGCCAGCGACATGGAGCGGAGATGCCACAGGTGAGGATGCCTCGGCAGATGACGCCTTCGTCCACAGGCAGGCGCGGAAGGCCGATGGCGGTCGTGATCGTGGTGTGCCTCAGCGTGCTGGCCGTGGCGACGCTTGTCGGGATGCTGGCTCCCATCGGCGCTGCGCGAGCGGACGGCGGCGCGCCGAACCTCGCCTATGTCGCGGGAGCCGGCCCACACGGCGATGAGCTGGCGATCATCGACGTCGCGAGCCGCAAAGTCACCGGCCACATCGGCCTCACCGGCGACCCCGTGGCCATGCTGCTGAGCTTTGACGGCCGCTCCGCCTACGTCGCGGAGCGTAGCGCCGGGCGTCTGGCGGTGGTGAATGCGAGCACCAAGAAGGTCGCGGGCACGATCTCGCTCGGCGGGGCGCCGCAGGCGCTCGCGCTCAGCACCCTCGCCGGAGTTCCCACGCTGTTCGTGACGGTGCGTGGCGCCAATCAAGTGGCGTTCGTCCAGCCTGGCTTGCGCAAGGTGGTTGCGCGCGTCCCCGTGGGGACTGATCCAGCCGGCGAGGCGCTTGCCGCGCCGGCAAACGGCATCCAGACCAGCGACATCAACGACGCAGAGCTCTACGTCGCCAACACCGCCAGCGATACCGTCTCGGTTATCAGCATCGTGCAGCGCAAGGTCATCGCCACGATTCCGGCGCCGGGCGGTCCGGTGGGCGTGGTGGTGCCTAACACGAGCAACCTCGCCTACGTCAGTACGCAGACGGGCACGCTGCTCGCGCTGAGCATCCCGCAGCACACGCTACTCGGCACGGTGCTGCGTCTGCCGGCGGGCCACGTGGCCGGCCAGATGGATTACAACGCGGCGACCGGCGAGGTGTACGTCCCCGATCCCGCCGGCAATGCCGTGCTGGTGGTGGTGCCCGCCAGCAGCTACGGCGATCACCTGCAGGTGCCTGCCGAGCCGGAGCGCACGCTCGCGCTCGACGGGGCGCCCACGGCGGTCGCGATTACCTTCGATGGCGCGTACGCCTTCGTCGCCGAGCGCGACCGCGGGCAGGTCGTCATGCTCGACGCGGCGAGGCATCAGGTGCTGAGCACGATCGCCCTTGGCGGCGCACCCGTTGCCGTCGTCACCGGCGCCTACCCCCCGGTCGTCAGCCAGCAGACGTCGGGCAACGCCGGCTTTGTCGTCGTGATCGTGGCGATGCTCGTTTTGGCGATGGTGTACGCTGTGATTGTGGTTCTGCGCCGCCGCGGGCGACGCGGCCTCGCCAAACCGGCATCCGGCAGCGGTGGTGACGACGACAAGAAGACCTGAGAGGATGGGCACGCCGAGTATGCGCATCGCGAGCACGAGCACGTGTGTCCCGCTGGCCAGAAAGTCGCTGCGCCGCATCGTCGCAGGCATGACGGTCACGCTGCTGGTGGGGCTCGCATGCCTGCTCGCGGGCTGTGGCAGCAACACCACTACTATCGATCGCTACGGCGGCTCGCTCAACCATCTGCACGACATGCTCGCGCTGCACGGTGCGGCGCATACCGTCCTGCTGGCCTCGCACCTCGGCCTGTATCGGACGGCCGACGACGGCCAGAGCTGGCAGGAGGTCGCTGGTGGGTCGGGCCAGGCGATGGATGGCCTGATGCTGTTCAAGCTGGCGCAGAGTCCAGTGGATGTGCAGCGTGTCTACGTGCTAGCGATTCCGCGGCCCGACAATCCCAAAGCCGCGCGGGCCACGCCCGGTGTCTACACGAGCGATGACGCCGGCCGCACCTGGACGCTGGCCGCGGCGCTGAGCGCATTTCCCTCGTCCGGGGTCTACAGCCTGGGTACGGGGGCCACGGGGCCGGGTGAGGTGTTCGTCACCATTCCGTCACTGGGCAACGTAGGAGTCTACGCTAGCGACGACACGGGGAAGCATTGGCACGCGCTGCCGCCCGTGCCCACGGGCAATCCGAGCGGCATCCTGGGCAATCCCGCGCAGCCACAGCGGCTGTATCTATGGAGCGTCTCCGATGGCCTCTTCACGAGCGGCGACGGCGGCATGACCTGGAGCCGTGCCGGAGGCGTGAGCGGAGGCATCTTCTCGGTCTCGGTCGCGGGCGATATGGTCTACGCAAGCGGCGGATCCGGCCTCTACGTCTCCTCTGACGGCGGCGCGACCTTTCGACTGACCGATGCGCGTGATACTTTCTCGGCGGTGGCGGCGGGCCAGAGCAATCCGATGCACGCCTACGCGCTCACCGGCGACGCCGTGTACGTGAGCGCCGACGGGGGCTTGAGCTGGAAGAGCGGCGGCGCGACGAGCCGCAGCCCCGGCGTGCTGACCGTCGATCCGGCCAATGCGAGTACGGCCTACGTCGGCTTCTCGTATCCCATCGGCGTCGCGATGACGACGAGTGGCGGCACGAGCTGGCACAACGTGCTGAGTTGACGTTTACTTGAAGCATGGATGAAAGCAGGAGCGCCCCATGAGACGGCAGGACCAGATACCGGCGCGGTCGAGCATCCGCGGGCGTGGCGTCTCTCTGTCGCGCCGTCGTGTGGTGTATGCCGCGCTGCTTGGCCTGCTGTTGCTCGTCGCGGGCGGCTTGCCGCTAGGACCCCTCAGCCACCTCACGCCCACGGCCTCGGCGCATGCCGTGCTCGTAAAGTCCGAGCCGGCGGCCAACGCTATCTTACAGGCGCCGCCCTCCGAGGTGCGGCTGTGGTTCAGCGAGGCGATCAACCCCTTCACCTCCAAGGCGGTGGTGGTAGACCCCACCAATCACGAAGTGGACCGCGGCGACAGCCACCGCAATCCCAACAACGACCACGAGATGGACGTGAGCCTGCAGCTCTTGCCGGCGGGCACCTACATCGTGGACTGGCGCACGCAATCTGAAGAAGACGGCCACATCGTCGGCAGCTCGTTCATCTTCCGCATCGCGCGGCCCGACGGCAGCGTGCCACCGGTGCCCAACGTGCTGCCGACGGGGCACTTCCCGGGCGCGGCGGGCGCGGGCGTGCCGAGCGGCAGCACCATTGACCCGCCAACGGCGCTGCAAGGGCTGGGCACCTTCCTGGCACTGCTGCTGATGACGTTCTGGGTCGGCGGCGTCTTCTGGGAAACGTGGATTCTGCCGCCGCGCGACCCTGGCGAGGGCACGCGCGACCCTGCCCTGGCACGCGCGACCCGCGCGGCGACACGGCGTTTCGCGCGGCTGGCTCCCTACGCGCTCGGCGGCGTGATCGTGGCCGATGTGGCGATGATCCTGGGCCAGTCTGCCGAACTGGCCGGCTCGTGGCAGGGTGCTGTCTCGCCGGTGCTGTTGGGGGCGATCCTCTTCGGCAGCCGCTTCGGCACGTTCTGGTGGCTGCGCCAGATCGTCGCACTGGCCGCGCTGCTGCTGGCGATCACGGTGCTCCAGCGCGACGGCAGCCGCGCCGCGGGCGACGCGGGCCTTTCCGCAGCACCGGGCCAGGAGGCGACGGCAGCGGCGGCGATCCCCGACTGGCGGCGCGAGCTGCTTGAGACCGCGCGCAAGGTGAAGCATCTGCCGCGGCGACTGGTGCACGGCTGGCAGGGACGCAACGGCCTGGGGCGCATCGAGTGCATACTGGCTGGCGCGCTACTGGTGGCGTTCGCGCTTTCGGGCCACGCGGCGGCGGTACCGGCCAATCAGTTCGCCTATGCCATCGCGGTGGATCTGCTACACCTGCTCTGCGAGGCGGCCTGGATCGGCGGCCTGTTCTACATCGGCGCCGTGCTGATCCCCGCGCTGCGCGGCCTCTCGCCGCTCGAACGGGCGCGCGTGCTGGCGCTGGGACTGCCGGAGTTCGGCGCGGTGGCTATCGTCTGCGCCACACTGCTCGCGGCCACCGGCTCGCTCAACACCACCATCCATCTCGAGAGCATCACGCAATTCCTGACCACGTCGTACGGGCGGACGCTGGCGATCAAGATCGAAATCTTCCTGGTGATGGTCGGCATCAGCTTCTACCATGCCTTCGTGCTGCGCCCGCGCCTCAGTCGCGCCTTGAACGGGCTAGCAGGAACGGAGAACGCGGAGGGCGCGGAGCGTCGCGGAGGCCGCGGGGAAAGAGAGCAGAGACTAACCGCAGAGGACGCAGAGGGACGCGGAGGGGTGCAGAGAGTTGCGGAGAATGGGGAGGCTTCAGGACGCGTGCCGAGAGGCGGCGCGGTGCGCGCGACGCACGAGTGGCTGCTGATCGGCGCGGCTGGTGCGACCACAACCGCGCGAGAAGGGACACGCCAGTCAGTGGCCGCCGATGGGCAGCGCAACGGTGCGAGCGTGGAACCACCCGGCGTGACAGCCCCTGGCGTGAGCGGCGACCTGCCGCCGCGGGTGGGCGCACTGGCCGACAAGCTGCGCGACTGGTTACGGCGTGAGGCGTTGCTGGCAGGGGCGGTGCTGCTCTGCGTGGCGCTGCTGGCGATCTTCGCCGGCTCGCTCGTCCCGACCGCGCCAGCGTCGGCGGCCAGCACCTCGCCTGGCGTCTTCCTCCAGACCCAGCAGAGCGGCGGCTACGCGGTGACGCTGAAGGTGACACCCGCCGCCTTCGGCACCAACACGTTCACGGTGACGGTGAAGAACGCCCAGGGCCAGCCGGTGACAGGGGCCGCGGTGGTGATCGAGGAGACGATGCTCGACATGGATATGGGCACCCAGAACGTCCAGCTCCAGCCGATCGGCGCCAGTGCGCCCGGCTCGTACAGCGGCCAGGCGGAGCTTACGATGGCCGGCCACTGGCAGATCGCGGTCAAGGTGCTGCTGCCCAAGGTGCAACAACCGCTCGTCGTGACGTACAAGTTCTCGGCGGGATATTGAGCCGATCCAGCGTGCGGGCGTCCACCGGACGCCCCTACGAACCTCCGTTGCCGCGCGGGCGTCCACCGGACGCCCCTACGCATCTCATCCGCGTCCTCTGGGTCCTCTGCGTTTGTTCCGTCGTCTCCGTCTCCTCCTTCCTGCGTTCCCTCCGAATCCCTCTGTAGTGAAGTTCTCCTCCTCTTCGCGTCCTTCGCGTCCTTCGCGTTTTCCATCTCCTCTACGCTGGCCGTCTGGGCACTCCCGTAGCGCCCGCTTGTACGCGAATTGCCGGCGATCGTCGAATCCTGGCACGGGTTGTGATGCTATGGCCCGCATGATGGCAATGGTCCCCGACATCGCCCGCGATATCTTCGAGCTGCCCCCCGCATACGCCGCCGAGCGCCTCTACACCGTCAGTCGCGACCTGTACGCACCGGTGCTCGTCGCGTTCGCCGCGCGCTGCCTCGACACGCTCGTTGGCCGGCCGCGCGCGATTAATCTGTGTCTCGCGCGCGACGGCATCAGCGCGTTTGTGGCGCAGCGGCTCTTGCTGCGCCTGGTTCCGGCGCGCTTCCGGCGCATCTCGCCGCGGCGCGTGCGGCTCGTCTACCTCTCACGCCACCTGATGGCCGAGGCGCTGGTCGAGCCGGCGACCTTCCGGCTGGCGGACCGCTATCTGAGGGATGCCGGCCTGCGCCAGGGTGCGGCAGTCACGCTGGTGGATGTTGGCATCCACGGCCAATTGCAGGATGTGCTCTCCGTCTGCTACCCGGAGTGCAGCCTGCGCGGCGAGTACCTCATCTACCGGCGGCGGCCGGCGGATGTCAACGCGGCGCTCAAGCGCGGGCTGCTGGCCGGCGACCCTCAGGCGTCCAGCGTGGGCGACGCGGCCGGATTCTTGCGCCGCGATGCGATCCACGTGCTCGAAGACCTGTGGAACGGCGTCTACGAGAGCGTGGAGGCACTGCGCGAGGCGCCGTTACGCGTGCCTCGCCATGTTCACCGCGCCAGCCGCGTCCGGCCGCAGCTCTATCGTCTGGGCGAGCGCAGCACGCAACCGCTGCTCAGCGCTGAGCTGCGACGGCTCAAGCGGGCCGCGCTGCAGGGGATGGTGGACGGCGTGGCGCGGGTTGCGCCGCAGTTGGAGCGGAGGGCAGGGACATCGGGCGACCGCGTTGCCCACGAGGCGCTGGCGGAGAGTGCGCACCGCCTGGGTGCGTGGATTACGGCATCGCGCGCACCTGGCTCACTCGACGCCTGGCTGTGGCACGCGCTGATCCGCCCCAACCTCGAGACGCCCGATGACGATTGATAGCAGCGGCACAGTCAGTCTACGGGGGACAATCCCTCAATTGCGCAACGTTGTATACAACGCAGAACAGGAGCAGCCCATGTCGCATCACGAAGACTCTGGATCTGGCGATTATCGGCACGACTACGGTGCCGCGCGCTATCACCGCCACCACCATGACCACGCCCGCCACGAGCATGAGCATGGGCGCGAGGGGCGCCATCCCAGCCCGCACGTCGAGGCGCGCACCAGTGGGTCGCCGCAGGAGGTCGCCGGCTACCTGGACGAGCTGGCCGGCGCGATTCGCGCGGGTGGCATCACGATCCACTCCGGCGAGCGCGCGGTGGGCCTGCGGCTGAACGGCGAGGTGGCGCTTGACCTGCGCGCCGCGGCCGGCGACGGGGGCATCAGCAGGCTCGAGCTCTCGCTGAGCTGGCATGCGCCACAGCCGCCCGCACCGCCCGCGCCGAAGCTGCGCATCTCGCCGCTGCAAGCGCCGGAGGCCGGGGAGGGTTCCGGCGAGGGCGGACAGGAGCAGCAACAATCCGAAGGTGCCCCGACCGGACAGGGGGAAGGCTCGTTCTAGCCGCCGCCACGCTATCGTAGTGAACGCTCGCGGCCATGAACCGCCGGCGCGCTGACGAATGGCACAACTGCCCAGGCAGATGCGGGTTCGCGGCCTACTCACACGATTCTCCGCCTGATGTTGCTTGTTATAAGGCGCCGCCGATCTCCGCCTGCCCGGCCGTGAGCAGTGCCTCTGCCTGGTGTTGCTGGCGCTCGCCGTGCCGGGCGAGCCGCGCGGCCTTGCGCAGGCAGGCGAGCGCCGCGTAGAACGGCAGCCGCGCGGCGAGCTGGGGCCGCACCGCGGCGTAGGCGTCGCGAAAGCGCCGCGCCGCGGCCGCCGCGTCGTCGCGCGTGATGCACCCGCGCGCCGCGAGGTGCCACAGCGAGGCGATGAAGCGCCCGCCATCTTCCGCTGGGTCGGCCGCACGGCAGCTATCCCAATCGATCACCGTCGTCGTCTCTGCGGCGACGAAGACGTGCGCCGCGCCGAAATCGCCGT